>NZ_JBHFNS010000011.1:0-2753 GCF_041929135.1 Floridaenema fluviatile BLCC-F154
ATTGCTACTGGTAGTTTATAAGCTGTTACGCATTTAAATCACTTATTAACGAGTAGGGTGCGTCAGACGTTAAAGCCTATGTAGAAAGGAAAATATCTAAATCTGACGCACCCTACAATATGACTTTTAAATGCGTAACAGCTTATTATAGGTAGCAGGTCTTGCCTCTGGGAGTTGGTAGATTTAACTGAGGTCTATTGGCGTAGCCTTTGAGTAGCATATATCACTATCTGTTAACTTGTTAGTTGTGAGTTATTTCAGCTGATAAAGATAGGCAAATGCTCCGGGTTTACCAATATAATCGATTTTTTGACCAAGGCGATCGAGTCGAGGTTCAACTATCTCTTTTCTTTTATCTTTTAAGCCAATTCCAGAAAATAAAAACCAGACTCGCGGTTGATTTTGTAGTTGACTAAATTGCCGTTGGTAGTCTAACCAAACTTGGTCAGAAATAGCTTCTTTTTTCAAAAAGTCATTATAGCCAACCACATATTGAGACTTAGAATATCCGAATTTTTCGGCATAATATTCCAACTGCGCTGAAGTTCCTCCACCATCACCAAATAACACATCGTTAGGTTGTTGATGTTCTTTGATATAGGCTATTACCGGACGAAGTTCGTATTTAGTTTCTGGCTGAAATAAGAATACTCCTGCTTGAAACACAGGAGGTAAGATTAGGAAAGAAGTAATAATTATTCCGAAAATCCCCACATAATTTCGTCGCTGTTGTTGGTTAAATTTAGCAAGATTCAACCGAGATAAAAGAAAAGCTGCACCTTCAGCAATAATTAGGATGAAATAGGGAGTCAAAAACAAAATTAACCTTGTCCGAAAGGGATATTTATGTAAATAAGCCGCAGTCAAGGTAGCTAGAATAGGAGAGATTAAAATTAACAACTTAGTCCGGTTATTTTTATATAAAGTAATGCAGCCAATAACAAAAGTAAAAATAGCAATCCCATCTGTGATTCCGCCAAAACCTAATGGTTTATGAAAGAATCTTCCGAACGAGTCTAGTAACCAAAGTATATCAAAAATACTTTGGGGATATTCTGGACTCCAAGATGTTTGTAGTGACTCATTTTTCAGAGACTTGGAGATGATAAGAAAGTAGTAAAGTGCAAAACCAATTAGCCAAATTAAATAAGCTGGTAGGCGATTAATTACGATCGCTTTTCGTTTTGATGCTGAACTGGTAATTAAGCTGGCTAACTCAACTCCTCCTAACACAAAAACTGCTGTATGGGAAAACCACATTGCAACTATTCCCAGGAATCCCAATAAGAAAACTTTGCGTTTTTTGAGGATACGATCGCGCAACGGAATCAATAGCAAACAAAGCAATAATCCGATCGTCAAATCGCTGGAATATTGCTTAACTTCAGTGGCATAGTAAAGGGGATATTTTAAACAAGCGAATAGAATTAAGGCAATGGGTATGGCAAGTGCAGATAAACTCCATTTTCCTAATTTATAAAGCGCAAATAAAGATACAATTCCAGCTATTAAAGGGAACAATCGCAGTGAATATTCATTGTTACCAAATATCTGTACAGTCAGTTTTTCTACCCATAAAAACCCCGGAGGTGCTGCTTGATCGTAATCCAAAGGTTGCAGTAATTCTAAGTAAGAGCGATTGACGATATTTAAGGCAATATATGCTTCATCTCCCCATAAAGAACGGTTGTTGATGTATTGTGATAAGCGAATGATGATACCGAATGCGATCGCCAAAAAAGCCAGCTGATTAATAATTTTGCTGATTTTTGGCTGCGCCTTGTTTGTGTCTTGGTAGTTGTCAGGTAAAGTATCCACTATTTGCGATTCTCTGGGCAAAAATAGAAATTAATGGATGATATTATCTCACAAGTTGGCTAATTAAAACTAAAAATCATTACTCGATTCTCCAACCAGAGATCTTACTCTCTTGTCCAGACTGATTATCGATCGTTGTTACAAAAAGGTTTTGCCCTTTAGCATTCCTAAATTGAAACAAGCAAAGTCCTAATCCTGTTCCAGAACAATCAACAATTTCTGTATAGCCTTTTTTGATTAAATAGTCGATCGTGCTATTAGGAACTCGATTATTCACTTGCTCGGAATTAAAAACAGGTTGCCAACCTTGCTTAATTAACATCGTTCTGACTTGAGCATAATTCATATTTCGCCGCAATCTAGGCAATGATTGGGCAAAAGATGACGTTTGAACTGAAAAGCCTATGTAGAAAGGAAAATATCTAAATCTGACGCACCCTACAATATGACTTTTAAATGCGTAACAGCTTATTATCTGATGTTTATACAACAATCGGCTACTATCTTCGACATCAAGAAGCAATAGAAGCTTATCTTAAGCATAGAGAACAGCTAGCAGAGTCGATTCATCAGCGTTTGTTAAGCTTTCAACCCGATCTAAGTTTAATTCGATCGCGCTTGTTAGCCCAAAAACAACAATGAAAAGAAAACTGATAATTATGTAAACTTAGACCAATGGGAGAATTTGATTGAGGAAGAAGTGTTGGAAAATGCGATCGCAGATGCCAGCGAAGAAGTACTCGAAGGAAAATATACCCGTTCTCAACTTTTGGAAATGTTAGTTGACACTCTCGCGTCAAGCTGGCGCTGTGACGGGAGATTCTTGTTTCTCAGAAACACGCTTTTTGGTACAAGTACCACCGAGTCTTACTGCTTCTCCACAAGCTTGAAATTCCGTTTGCCCAACGGTATTTGCTGAGAGAATTTTAATACCC
>NZ_JBHFNS010000038.1:0-16977 GCF_041929135.1 Floridaenema fluviatile BLCC-F154
AAAGTCTTATAAACTTTTGCCCCACAAACAGAACAATCGATAGTCGTGAATTGCGGTGGTACAGCGATACAGGTTATCTTGTGGATCTTGGCAAAATAATTCACCCATTGCGTGAATTGATACCAAGAAACATCGCTAATACTTTTCGCTAACTTGTGATTCTTCACCAAATTAGAAACCTTCAAAGCTTCATAGACTACCAAATCATTAGATTGGACTAACGCCAGAGCATCTTTTATGCTTCTGTCTTTACGTTGTCTGGAAACTTTTAGGTGCAATTTAGCTACTTTCTTCCTTTGTTTGTGATAGTTAGCTGACTGTTTTTGACCTCTTTTATGACGCTTGGATAGCCGACGTTGGGCTTTTTTCAAGCGTCTTTCTGTTTTACGGAGGAAGCGAGGATTTTCTACTGTGTTGCCGTTGGAATCGGTATAAAACTCCTGAAGTCCTAAGTCAATCCCCACCACAGAACCAGCGAACTCATGCTTTTCTTCCCGTTCGTGGTCAATCACAAATTGGCAATAATAACCATCAGCACGTCTAACTACTCTTAACCGCTTAATTTGCTGTTCACAATAGTAGACAATAGTTCTTTGAGAACACCACAAATCAAATGTTCCTGCCTTAAATCCATCTGTGAAAGTTATTTGTCTCTTATCATCAGAAAGCTTGTAGCCTGTGGTTTTATATTCCACTGACCTACCGAACTTCTTAAACTTGGGAAAACCTTTCTTTTTAATTGATGAATCCCGACAGTTAGCATAAAACCGAGCAATGGAATTCCATGCTCGGTCTGCACTTGATTGTCGTGCCTGTGAATTTAATTTGTTCACCCAAGGTGTTGTAGAGTCTTTTGCTAGAACGGCACAAAGTTTCTGCAAGTCATTGCGAGTAGTTCCTTTATTGTCCATCCAATATCTGACGCATTTGTTTCTCACAAATTGCGCTGTTCTAATAGCTTCTTCTAGCCTTTGATATGACTCTGGAGTGCCGTTTTTTAGCTTGGCTTCTACAACTAACATTTATTTATCCTCGACCTTGGATTAGCTTCAGATTAACATATTTTACCCACAACTGGTAGAATTAAATCGTTGCTACGCTTCTGAGGCGAGCTGGTCGGATTTCATCCCCCGCTAACCTGCGGTGTAACGGGGGCATTCATCCGACATTTTTAGGTAAGATAGTCTACCCAGCAACATTATCACTGATTAACTCAGCAATAAATTAGTTCGATTTTCCCTTAAACTTAATTTTATGGCATCTTCCCCTATTCAAAGCTTACCTAAAGAAGTTGTAAATTTAATTGCTGCTGGCGAAGTAATTGATTCTTTAGCCGCAGTTGTTCGAGAATTAGTCGAAAATTCTTTAGATGCAGGTGCAACGAGAATTGTTATTTCTGTTTGGACGGAACTTTGGCGAGTGCGAGTTGCTGATAATGGTTATGGAATGGATTTAGATAATTTGCGTTTAGCCGCAACTCCTCATAGTACTAGTAAAATTCATGATTATGATGATTTATGGAAGATTACTACTTTAGGTTTTCGCGGAGAAGCGTTACATAGTTTGGCGCAATTATCAGATTTGGAAATTGCTAGTCGGGCTGTTGATAATTCAGAAGGATGGCGCATTTTATATGATAATTTGGGCGAACCTGTAATTGAAGAAGCGATCGCCATCGCCCCCGGAACTATAGTCACTGTTTCTAATTTATTCGGTAATTGGCCCGTGCGTCGTCAAGCTTTACCAACTCCTGCCAAACAAATGCGATCGCTACAAGCCATAATCCATCAAATTGCTATCTGCCATCCCCAAATTACTTTGCAAGTTGAACAAAACGATCGCTCCTGGTTTACTATCAGCCCCGGAACCACTGCTCAAGATATTTTACCCCAAATTATCCGCGATGTAAAATTAGGAGATTTGCAATATTTAAGAGTTGAATTATTAGTAAATCCAGAAAATTCGCAATTGCCAAAAATTAGCCAAGCTGAATATTTAGAATTAGTTTTGGGCTTACCCGATCGATGCCACCGTCGCCGTGCTGATTGGGTAAAAGTGGCAACTAATGGCAGAATTATTAAATCCTCAGAAATAGAACAAACTATTTTTACTGCTTTGGCTCGAACTTTACCACGCGATCGCTTCCCCGTTTGTTTCTTACACTTAAAAATTTCTCCCGATCGCATAGACTGGAATCGTCACCCCACCAAAGCCGAGGTTTATTTGCAAAGTATTAGTTATTTGCAGAAACAGGTATCTAGTGCGATCGAACAAGCCTTAAATTTTAATCCGCAAACTATTTCCGAAACCGTTCATAATCAAAGAGTCGGAAAATTACTCGCTGTTGCTGAAGAGAAAGCTAATTATAATATTAATCGGACTATTCAACCAGAAACCACAAAAAAAGATGAAATAAATTTAATGGAACTTCGGGCAGTTGCTCAAGTTAATAATACTTATATAGTAGCAGAACACCCTGCCGGACTATGGTTAATAGAACAACATATCGCCCACGAACGAGTATTATACGAACAAATCTGCGAACATTGGCAAATCGTACCTTTAGAACCTCCCATAATTCTCAATAATCTTTCCCCCCAGCAAGTGGAACAATTACAACGCATTGGTTTAGAAATTGAGACTTTTGGCGAACAAATTTGGGCAATTCGTCATGCCCCAGAATTACTTTCTCAGAGGGAAGATTGTCCAGAAGCTTTAAGAGAATTAAGCTTAGGCGGAGACTTACAAACAGCACAAGTTGCTGTTGCTTGTCGCAGCGCCATTCGCAATGGTACACCTTTAACTTTACCAGAAATGCAAACATTATTAACCCAATGGCAGCACACCCGTCATCCCCGCACCTGTCCCCACGGTCGTCCGATTTTTTTATCATTAGAAGAATCAGCTTTAGCCAGATTTTTTCGCAGACATTGGGTAATTGGCAAAAGTCATGGTATTTAATTATTAGTCATTGGTGATTGGTCATTTATGAAACATTACATCTTCAGTTTGGTAATTTCTTTAACATCAATCTTGTTCGCAAATTCCGTACAAGCTGCTAATCCTGCTCATGTTAAACAACTATTAGCTACTAACAATTGTCCTAATTGTGACTTAAGTAAAATAGATTTGCGTGGAGGTAATTTCCCGGGTGCAGATTTGAGTAATGCTAACTTAGCAGGTGCAATGTTAGAAGGAGCTAATTTGAAAAATGCTAACCTCAAAGGTGCAGAATTACAAAGTACGGTTCTTCGTAGTGCTAACTTAGAATTAGCTAATTTACAAGGTGCTAAAATGCGCGGAGCAATGATGCGAAACGCTAAGTTGAGAGGTGCTAATTTTCGGGGCGCGAGAATGCGGGATGCTAGACTCAGAGGCACTGATTTGAGAGATGCTAATTTAATGAATGCTTTTTTGAAAGATGCAGTTTTGCGAGAAGCGGACTTAACTAATGCTAATTTAGGAGCCGCCGATTTGTCAGGCGCTAAACTTAATGATGCTGATTTAGAAGCTACTAAATTGGAAAGTGCTAATTTAACTAATGCTGATTTCAGAGCAGCCTATTTAGGTGATGCTACTTTAACAAATGCAAATTTATCAAATGCTAATTTTAAAGGCACTACTCTAGTTACGGCGAGTTTGGTAGGAGCTAAATTGCTTCAAACTAACATGAGTAATACTAATTTACAAGGGGCTAATTTGAGTCAGGCGAATTTAAGCGGGGCTAATTTCACTAATGCAGATTTAAGTAAAACTTTGATGAATATGGTTAATTTGACTGGGGCTAATTTGACTGGGGCTAAGTTAATTAATGCTTATGTTTATAATGCTAATTTATCAGGGGCGAACTTAAGTAACTCTAATTTAACGAGTGCAAATTTAGAAGGTGCTAATCTTAAAAATGCAAATCTTCAGAATGCTAACTTAACTTTAGCTATTTTACGATGGGCAAATTTATATCAAGCAAATCTGGCAGGGGCGATTCTTCATGACGCAGATTTACGCGATACTAATATTCAGGATGCTAGAATGGTTTCAGACTTGTTGGGACACTATTAAGCTTATACAAAATAAAGGTTTTTGATATGATTGTCTACTGGTCTAAAGGATGATTCGGAAGCGATCGCAACTTCTCACCCTAGACAGTTACTTCTCAATTAAACCATCAACTATTGTGAAATTATCAAAGGTTTAATTTTGAGGAAGTTAGATTATGAAAAAGCAAGATAAAACCCCACATTTTACTGCGGATACCTCCGATCGAGCTCAAAGTGATAACTACGATCCCCATATTGTTCCCGCAGAAACAAGAGCCCGCAAAGAACGAGAAGGCGATACTTACAAAACAATTCCTCACCAAGAGGGGGAAACACAAGACCCCGGTAGCATTAATACCAGCGATGGTTATACCGTCGATCAAGAAGGTTTGATTAATAACTATGCGATCGAACCAGAAATGTACATCAACGAACCAGGAGATTTAAGAGAAAAAGAAGCCGAAAGTACCGCAGAACGCGCTCAAGAAATTCACGATTTAAGTGAAGATGAAAAAGGTAAATTGACAATGGAAGACGATCGGCGACATCGCGGACAAGGTATGATCTAAAATTTTTCCTGCCCAAAAATGGGAAAGGCGTTGCTATGACTTTTTCGATCGGCAACGCCTATATATTTAATAATTCGCTCTCTACTATGGATGGTTATGTCACTTCCAGCTGACTCAGAGAGCGATACTTTTCCTTCCCAAGCTACACGGAACCACCTACATTAGTAGCAAGCTGGACGATAGTGATGACGGTGGTGATGACGGTGGTGATGACGGTAGCAGGGTTTAACTTTGTAGCAAACTACTTTGCAACGTACTCTAGGACGATAGCAACGGTAGTGCTTTCTGTAACGTTTCTTGTAGTAGTACACAACTTTCTTGTATACCACCTTCTTGTATACTACCTTCTTGTACACCCGGTAGCGAGGACGATGGTGTCCACCACAATAGCTATATCCACCGCGATAGCAGCTGCCAGCTTGAGCAGCTTCGGGGCTAGCCATAACGCTAAAAGCAACAGATAGAGGCAGAAGTCCCAACAAAGCTAAGCTGGAGAGTTTTTTAACATTGATGACACCATCAAACAAATAGGCATCATCTTCTCCAAACATCGGCTCGACGGGAGCAATCTCCTCACAAGTGGAAGCACAATGTAAATATGCAAGCGTTTCCATGAATTCTGTCTCCTTGTTTGTGGCTAATTCCTGAAGGGCTAATTCAGTATTTCAGCCGAACGAGAGAATTCTACCCTAAACTCTGTGTTTTCACTAGATCTTTACCTGCTATATTGATTCTTTGTAATAAAAGTTTATTATTTAATCATAGTTATAAAATAATCTTAATTAAAAACTCATAATTTTCCATTTTCAATTACTACTTAGCAATAAAACTATCGATCGATGAAAATGATAATTCTAGCTCTTTGCTTTTTAGTTGCAAGTGAAAATGCTTCGTCAGTATCTTGACAAAGCAGCCCATTAAGCTTAATTTTTGAATTTTACGGGTTTAGCCTCAGCGAAGGTTAAACCCAGAGGGTTAATCTTCGTGATCTTCAAAGGGATCGCTCAGTTGCTTTGCCGGAGGCCCAAAAGCTGTATAGATAGACAAAGCGGTAATGACAACAATCACTACACCAATGGAAATGCTAAGAACTATTGCGGGTTCCATATCTAAAAATAAATTATGAGTACGATTCCTTTATAATATTACAGAACATTAACGAAAGCGCCAAATTAGCTCATAGTCTAGGCGGTGGGCTAAAGTTGTCGTTTTTTTTGCCACAGTATAAGTATTTTAGATTCATACTAGGTGACACATGGCACAAAGAACTTGGTTGGGAGATGTACTTAGACCCTTAAACTCAGAGTATGGTAAGGTTGCTCCCGGTTGGGGAACGACTCCCGTAATGGCAGTTTTTATGGGACTGTTTTTCGTTTTCCTGTTGATTATTCTGCAAATTTACAACTCATCGCTGATTCTCGAAAGCTTCAAGGTAAATTGGTGAAGCTTTAGGTAGGTAATTTCCTGCAATTCTAAGTGAGATAAATTTTCAGCTTTCCCGGCTTGACCGGGTTTTTTTGTTGACGGCAGGGAATAAAACAAAGTGCTATAAATTAATTTGAGGCAGTTAAGAGGGTAAGGCTTTGAATATATTTGGAGTTGGACTGCCGGAAATGGCAGTGATTCTGGTAGTGGCGTTATTAGTTTTTGGGCCGAAAAAGTTACCAGAAATTGGTCGAAGTTTGGGTAAAGCGATTCGGGGTTTTCAAGAAGCTTCTAAGGAATTTGAAACTGAGTTTCAACGAGAAGCTCAACAGTTAGAGGCTTCGATGAAGTCAGCTACACCAGCTAAGTCTGAGGAAGTGGCTCAGGTTAATTCGGAAACGACGCAAAAGAGTTAAGGTATTTTATAATTATGAGTTCGGCAGCTGATTCACCTGCGTTAGTGATTCCGCAATTAATTGTTGGTTTGGGAAATCCGGGTTCTAAGTATGAGCAAACTCGCCATAATATTGGCTTTATGGTGGTGGATGCCTTGGCGCGGCGTTGGCAAATTAGTTTGTCAGAAAATCGGAAGTTTCAGGGGTTGTTTGGTGAGGGTTTGGCTGTGGCGACGGGAAAAATCCGCTTGCTGAAGCCGTTAACTTATATGAATCTTTCTGGACAGTCTATTCGATCGGTAACGGATTGGTACAAGCTGTCTCCAGATTCAGTGTTGGTGATTTATGATGATATGGATTTACCTTTGGGGAAAATTCGCTTGCGATTGTCTGGTTCGGCTGGTGGTCATAATGGGATGAAATCAACGATCGCTCACTTAAATACGGATAAATTCCCTCGGTTGCGTGTCGGTATTGGTAAACCACCAACTGCTATAGAAGACAAAGATTCAATTTCTCATGTTTTAGGACGTTTTTCCAGTGGCGAAACTCAGCTAATGTCGGAAGTTATTCAACTGGTGACTGATGCAGTAGAACTGAGTTTACGACAGGGTGTAGAAAAGGCAATGAGTCTTTACAATAACCGCCAAGTTGTAGCGGAAACTTCCCGCAGTAGTTGAGCAAGGGAGCAAGGGAGCAGGGGAGATGGGGAGAATTTACCTTCTGCTTTTTGCTTCTACCTTCTGCCTTCTGCTCTCTGCCTTCTAATTAACGCATCCGTCTTTTCCGCCGTGCTGCGACTGCTTTGCGTTTGCGTTTTTCTAGGGGTGTTTCAAAATGACGATGATTTTTGACATCAGCTAAAATCCCGGCTCTAGAAACTTGACGTTTAAATCGACGTAATGCGGATTCCAATCCTTCATTTTCACCTAAAAGCACTTGGGTCATTTTTGCTTCTCCATTATTTCCGACTGAGTAGGTATTATTTTAGTGCGATCGATTTGGCTGCTTGCCATCAATTGAATAATTCTGCAACCAAGAACAAAGTCTTCAACCGAACTTGATTCACGACTAGTACTTTAACATGAAATCCTTATTTATGAAGGAGATCGGGTTCTACAGCAAGCTTATCTCTGTCGGCTTAGGTAAGAGAGGTCTACTGCCCCAAAGTGGATGCTCAAGGCAATATTTAGGTTTTCTAGACATTGAATTAACCACATTACTGCATCTCCAACATTTGATTCATAGTGATTAAATAAAATTGAAAACCGCTTTTCTAAGTAAGGTTTAACTTTGCGGCAAATTAGCACTAGTTTTAGTAGTAAACCTACGGTTGAGGTAGTACCCAAGTTGGCTACTAAATCTATGAAGATAAAATGTTGGGCTTGTTTGTGGTTGTTAACTACCAAAAAGTTTAAGAGGTTGCTACAGGTTCTAATGATTAAAAATTCACTGACTGGTTGGGAATCATTGTGTGGTAAGGTATTTTGCAGGTAGGTATATAGCTGCTGATTAAACTGACGTTTCCCATAACCCGGATCGATGGAAGATGTCAGATAAGTATAGAGTTCATTTTTAAAGTCTTTATAAGAACGAGTTTTGCTAGTATGCGTGATGAAACTATGTGCTAGGTCACGATAGGTATAGGAACCTTCGACTTTACCAACATACTGTTTGACGGCAAAAAACAGTTCTCGATCGTTCAGCAAGGTGGGGTTGTTAATTGCCCGAATCATTTGTTTGGGATGCTGTTCTGGTTTCAGACGTGCTATTTGAGTTTGCCTTACTTGGTGTGTTATGTATTGAGACAATTCAATTTCATAACGTTTTTGGGCTTCGCTTCGCATTCTGACGATCGCTTGTTGGTCTTCATAAGTGCTATCTTCGCTTAGTAAGCAATGCTCATATAAGTAAGGGTAGCGATTAATTAATTTGACTAAAGGCGTGGTTTTTATTTCGCTTTTGGCGGCTACTTTTTTACTGACTGCTTGGGATAACCTTTGTAAGGTTGTGTATTGTTCAGTCTGGCAAAAGCTTTTCGTTAGTTCCCGCAAGCGTCTGACTGATTTGGAACGGAAAGAATGGTTAGGGTAATTAGGTTGAATTTCAAAGCAAGCGATTAATTGGGGAATTGTCGATCGCTGTTGCGGATGAATTTGCCAACGGTTGATTAAAATATGACAGCAACGGTTAAGGACAAATTTAAATTGCGCCTCAGCATATTTTGAGGTAATAATTTCGTCCAATGCTTGCGTGATTTCTCGATCGGGGTATTTTTCCCCTTCAATGAACAGTAATTTAAAGCGTTCAATGAGGGTACTCGGCGGTTCCACTTGTACTAATTTCAGCCAGTGTTGATACAGTTTTTGTTCCGCCGGAGATGACTGGCGTGTGTAAGGCTCATTCCAGTTAGTCACTTTTCTTCCCTTTCTTTTACCAGGGCGCATATCTTTCTTAACAACCACAGTTGTTCTAACCTGACTATTACTTATGACTCTCTAGCGGAGTGTCAATCTATCCTGAAGAGGATGTGAAAAAAAGTATTTTGCGAACAATAACTTTGTTGATTGTCATCTCCTAATTTTCGGAGTTAAATTTATTTGCATAATTTTTCTTGAGTGTGAATTTTCAGCACACTTAGGCTGAAAGTAGATGCTAGCTGTCATTGCTTTGAGAGTTATGTTCCCTTGATTGGTTTTCATGTTTTCGTATAGCGTTTTCATCCTAGCCAAACTATAGATATAGTACCAGTGACATACATCACTTTAACTCAGGCTAGGTGTTCTGTACTCCTTAGTTGTGACTTACCCAAAAACCAATTGATAAAATCACCACCTTTAAAAGGTTTCCAAGTAAAGCGGAGACTGTCAAGGGGTCGTTACCCCCTGTGTTTTTTACAACTATAAAAGTAATTTCATTACTAAGATGACATAATTAATAGTCTATCACCTAGTATTTTTGATAAAGAGATTAAGAAAAAAGCTAGATTTTATTTAAAGATTCTGTTAAGTTACGGGCTGTGACTCAATTTTTACTGAGGTTTAATTTCTGACTATGCCCTTTTCCATTAGTTTATCTCAATTATCTGAAGTTTTAGCTGCTACACCAATCAACTTCGCTGGTTTAAAGAATAATTACTTAATCAATGACGTTTCTACAGATACCCGTAGTATAAAGCCTGGGGCGCTGTTTGTCGCTTTGCGGGGAAGTAATTTTGATGGACACGAGTTTGTGCAAGCTGCTGTAGCAAAGGGTACTGTTGTAGTGGTGACGGAGAAAGATTTCGGTACTGAGTTGGGAGAGGGAATAGCACAATTAGTTGTTAAAAATACGTTACAAGCTTATCAGACGATCGCTCATTGGTGGCGCAATCAACTGACAATTCCGGTAATCGCTGTTACAGGCTCTTTCGGTAAAACTACCACGAAGGAATTAATTGCTTCAGTATTAGGAACTCAAGGGAAAGTAAGGAAGACTCAAGCAAATTATAATAACGAAATTGGCGTACCAAAAACTTTATTAGAAATTAGTTTAGAAGATGATTTTGCTGTGGTTGAAATGGCGATGCGCGGGAGAGGAGAAATTGCTTTATTGTCACAAATATCACGTCCTAATATTGGCGTAATTACTAACGTGGGAACAGCACATATTGGACGGTTGGGTTCGGAGGAAGCTATTGCTCAAGCTAAATGTGAATTATTAGCAGAAATGCCTCAAGATAGTATGGCAATTTTGAATGCAGATAATCAGTTGTTAATGGCGACGGCAAGGCAAGTTTGGCAGGGAAAAACTCTAACTTACGGTTTGGAAAATGGAGATTTTCAGGGTAAGTTAGTTGACTCCCAAACTATAAGCATAGAAGGCGTAAGTTTACCTTTGCCTTTACCAGGTCGTCACAATGCTCAAAATTATTTAGCTGCTTTGGCAGTGGCGAAGGTTTTGGGAATTGATTTGACTCAATTTAGTCAAGGTTTAACGGTGCAATTACCGGAAGGTAGGGCGAAACGTTACGATTTGCCTAATGATTTGGTGATTTTAGATGAGACTTACAACGCAGGTTTAGAATCAATGGTGGCGGCGTTACATTTGTTAGCTCAAACACCGGGGAAAAGGCATATTGCGGTTTTGGGAACGATGAAGGAATTGGGAGATCGATCGGCACAATTACATTTTCAAGTTGGCGAAAAAGTCAAGCAATTAAAGTTAGATAATTTGTTGGTTTTAGTTGATGAACCAGAAACAGCAGAAATTGCTCGTGGGGCGGTGGGGATTTCGGCGGAATGTTTTACCGATCGTCAAGCAATTGTTCAGCGATTAAAGGAATTGGTGCAACCGGGCGATCGGATTTTATTTAAAGCTTCTCATTCGGTAGCTTTAGACAAAGTTGTAAATCAGTTTTGTCAGTTAGTTAAGTAGTTATTGGTCATTCGTCAGCGGATAATTACAAATGACGAATGACTCATCACAAATGTCTAATTGGCGAATTATTAATTTAGTTGCTGAAGACCAAGACGCTGTTACCCAAACAGCAAGTTTATTGTTTGAAGAATTTAAGCTTCATTGGGCGAATGCTTGGCCTAGTTTTACAGCTGCTTTGGCAGAGGTAAACTTATCTTTGGGCGCAGATAGAATTAGTCGGATTGCGATCGATGAAAATCATCAGGTTTTAGGTTGGATTGGGGGGATAAGTCAGTACGAGGGAAATGTTTGGGAATTGCATCCTTTGGTCGTGCGATCGAATCGACAAAAACAAGGAATTGGTAAAGCTTTAGTAACTGATTTGGAAACAGAAGTTAAACAGCGAGGTGGCATTACTCTTTGGGTGGGCACCGATGACGAAGATGGCATGACTTCTCTGGCAAATATTGACCTTTATCCTAATTTATTTGAACATATCGCTGAGATTAAAAATTTGCGCGGTCATCCCTACGAATTTTATCAAAAAATGGGTTTTGTTATTGTCGGCGTGATGCCAGATGCTAATGGGTGGGGGAAACCTGATATTTATATGGCAAAAAGAGTTGAGTGATTTTTTGGGTGGGGATGTTTGTTCTTTTTTTAACGCAGATGAATGCAGATGGTTTACTGGGATTTTTGCTGGGAATATTCAGTCTTTTTTTTAACGCAGATGAAGAGTCAGATTTTTGATTGGTTTTCTAGATCTTACCTTTTTTGTTTGCTTCTGCCTTTCTCGTTTTAAAACTGGCGATTTTCCAAGGGGCTATTTTCTGGGTTTCTCCTGCCAAGGTGTTTTCTGGCGAGTCAGTTTCTCTTTCTAATAAGTCAACCGATCGCACAATCTCCAAATCCAATTCACTTTGCAATTTTAACTCTGCTGTTTCCCCCTGACTTTCATAACAACGCATTACCCATTCCTGCGAGTTTCCTTCCGCCTGTTTCACCGCCATCAAAATTAAGCTTTCCCCGGTTAAGTCTAAGAATTGACTAACCCCAGGTAAGCTGGGATTGGGATTTTCTTTGGGTGAGTTTAACACCATTACTTGTAAAGGTATATTTAATTCGTAACCTCGGCGAACTGTTTGGGCGGTTTTCCAATTTCCCTGATGGGGAAACAGAGCATAAGTAAATTCATGTTTGCCTTTGTCTGCTTCTGGGTCGGGCCAATTCGGACTTCTTAAAAGAGTTAATCGCAGTTGATTTGGTTGACTGTCATAGCCATATTTACAATCATTCAATAAACTTACGCCATAGTCATCTTCACTTAAATCTGCCCAACGCAAAGCGGGAACTTCCCATTTCGCTGCTTCTCTCGGTTCTTGGGGTTTCGTTGTTCTTTGAATTGCGCCACAAGCTATTTCGTAAGTCGCCTTTTGAGCAGTTACATTTAGCGGAAATGCTGCTTTGACTAAAACCTGTCTTTCTTGCCAATCTACTTGCGTGCTGATTTTTAAAATTGCCGATCGCACTTCTAACACATAATCCTGCACAAACTCCGATTTCCCGATTTCTCTCCTTACCCTTAACCTTTGTCTAATCTCTCCCTTTTCTACCCACTCAATCGATCGCAATTCCACAGGTAATAAAGCATTTTTAGCATAATTTGGATCGATATTCCAAGCATCCCAATACTGTCCTCTGTCCGGGAAAGCTTGTAATTGATTTCCCTCTGCTTCCGCCAACACTTCCCTCTGATTAATCTTGTCGAAAACTCTCTCCAAATTTCCCGTTTCCCCACTCACTTCTACCCGCAGAAATTCATTCTCTAAAACCCAATCTTTTTCCTCTAAATTATCTTTTGAACTAACCAGTCCATTTTTTGCTACTATATATATAGTATGATTGCTCTTCTTATGGCTTTTTTCGGGATTTTCCCGTTCCTCTAACGGAACATCAAGCGTTTCAGCTTCCAGAGGAGATAACCAAAAGCCACGAAAACCCACCGACGGCAGATCATCTGCCCCAAAAATCAGCCTTTTTTGCTGATTTTCGTCGGGAATATTCTGGCTAGGAAGGGGTGTTCCCTGCAAGTCGCAAACTTGCCACCGCGTTTCCCCAGCGGGTAAAGTCACGGTGACGACTTCCGAACGGTGCCAATTGAGAGAGTTAAACACGACGATCGGTAAAGCGCCCGGTTTCGGAGGTGGGGGAAAGGCGATTTGAGATGCGATCGCTTCCCAAGCATTCTGCAAAACTTCCCGTCCCACTCGCTCAACTTCCTGCCAAGTTTGATTCGCCTCGACAAACACTTGGTTGATGGAAGTTCCCGGCAAAATATCGTGAAATTGGTTGAACAAAACCTGCTGCCAAGCCTTTTCCAATTCCGCTTTCGGATAAACCGCGCCAGTAGCTAAAGTTGACAAACTTGCCCACAACTCAGCTTCGTACAACAATCCCTCACAGCGACGATTCGATCGCTTTTGATCCGCGTGAGTTGTATAGCAACCGCGGTGAAATTCCAAATACAACTCATCTTGCCAAACCGGAATTGACGAGTAAGGAATTGGTTGGGATTCTTGCTGTAACTCTTCCCGCAAACTGTCTAAATAACTCTCGGATTTCGTGAATTCTAACGACGGGAAAAACGGCGACTTTTGCCACCGCCTAACTGTTTCCAACATATCACGAGTCGGCCCTCCCCCGTGATCGCCTACCCCAGGTAGCCAAAGCGCATTTTTTCCCCCGGTTTTAATCTCCCAATCCACCGCATAATTCGCCATTTTAATTGGTTCAATTCCCTCGCCAATTAAAGCAGACATCAAACTAAAAACTCTCGTCCCATCAGGAGATTGCCACCAAAAAACACCGTAGGGAAATTTAGTAGTATCGTTCCAAGTCAACTTTTGGGTCACGAAATATTCAATCCCTCCAAGTTGCAGAAATTGGGGTAAAGTCGCGCCGAAACCAAAACTGTCTGGAACCCAAGCTACTTTACTCAATCGGTGAAACTTCTTTTGGAAATAAAGCTGACCGTAAAGGATTTGTCGCACAATTGATTCGCCGGAAATCAAATTTAAATCCGGTTCAATCCACATCCCCCCCATTACTTCCCAAACCCCAGCTTCCACCAATCTTTTAATATCTGCAAATAAATCGGGACGATGGGTTTCTATCCAAGCGTACAAAGCTGGCGAAGTGTGGCAGAAAATTAAATCAGGAAAATCCTTTTGTAAATTTAGAACTGAAGTGAAAGTTCGTTGCGCCGCTAACCAAGTTTCACTTACAGGCCATAGCCACGCCATATCTAAATGAGCATGACCTAACAGGGAAATTTTAGTTTGACGAGTCGGGATTTGGGATTTTAAAGTTTCTCGTAAAACCGCCAAAGAAGCGTCAAACTTTTCTTTATTTGGTAAAGCGTGCCAATCAATCTGAGAAATCGCAGTTGCGAGAATATTTAACTTATCCCTGGCGAAGGTTTCGCAATGTTTGAGAATTACCGCTAACTCATCAGCGATAAAACTTGGTTCTAAATTTTCCGATTCCTCAGATTCATAAATACAGCAAGCACGCATTAATGCTCCCCGGTCATGTCCCGGACTAACTAACCGCAAAGCCATAATAATTTCCTCGCCCGGAGTTACTGAATTACGCAGCAAAACCCTGGTAAAGTAATCTAATAAATCCCCCGATTGCACCAACTGATTATTAATAAAAATTTGGGCATCTTCCGCCCACCAAGTTAAAGCTAAACGTAACGATAAACCTGTTAAAGGATATCCAGTTAAAGTTTCAGGAACTATCAATTTTTGTGCCAGCCACAAAACCTTGTTTCCCGCTTCCCAAATTACATGACCTTTGTTATTTAATTGGACGGTGGGCGAGTTTTCCCAAAAGCCAGAAGTTTCTAAATCTGATAAATTAATATCGATCGGTGAATAGTGCCAGTTCGATATAATATCTAACTGAGAGAGTTGGCGTAACTTTTCTATTGCTGCTGAGATTTGTTCGCTTTGAGATTGGGTATCCGAAATGTTGGCAAAATTAGTTTGCTGTTTATCCATGTTATCTTCGTTCATCCCAATCACCTTTGCTTAAGAATTAACTTAAAATTTGCGGTAAAATCAAAAAATTAGCGATATTGTTGTCCGCAGCCTGTATACTTTAAAGTAAAAAGAGGATCGGTAAAATAGTGTAACCTCTGCTTTAGAGTCGATCGTCCCTCAATTCCTGTAATCATACTATGCCATCTTCTGCTGGTCGTTATCGTAGTAGATTATTCAATTTTGTATCACGACAAACCCGCCGTTGGGTAGATCGGGGGGAACTTGCTACTAGACAGGTAGCTGTTGCAACAGTCTGGGGAGTGCAAATTCTCGTTTATCCAGTTTACCTTGTATTTCAATCTGCTCGATTAGCTGGCAAACAATTACAACAATTTTTCCAAGGCTTAACTCAACCTCAACCAGATTTACAACCTCTCCCCGCCGATACACCAATTCAAAAAGTATTAGAGACAGTCGAAACTTTCGCTTTACCTACTAATCTTTCTGCTGCTAATTTACCAGAACCTTTGTCTAATGCTGAGTTGGAAAAAAGCGAGGTTTTAACTGTTGCAAATCCCCGCCCTACTCATCGGGAAATTCAGGGAATAGCTACCTTACCGGAAAATCGTCATTTAGTATTGATCGATAAACAAAATCAAATTTTAGATATTCTCAATCAACATCAGCAACATCAGCTGGAAAAACAAATTAGATTAGAATTAGCTGAATATTTGCATCATCAACGTTTAGTTAAAGAAACTTCGCTTCCCGCCAGGTATTTACCCCCGCCCGCTAGCAGCGAAAATGCTTTACCGCCAATCCGCCTCTGGCAAAAATTTATGGCTTGGATGCAAAGGGGAAAGGTTGCTGGTGTAATTAATCTGTTTGAAGAAGAGAGTCTGCAACTGCATCAAGAGGTAAAAAATCGGGAGTTAGAATACAGAACTCAGCGGTTAAAGCAGAAAACTCAAGAGTTAAAAGAACGTCAGCAAGAGTTAAGTTTGCGAATTCAAAATCAACTTAATCTGGAATCAGCAAGTGTACCCGAAGTTAATGATACATCTTTGTTGACAAAAGTCGATCGAGCGATCGCCACGATCGAAACAGGTAGTTTAGCTGTCGCCACTAATGTCCCCAGTTATTTAGCGCATCATTCCCAAGAGTTTCGCCAATTAGTAAATGCTCGGATGCAAGAATTAAACCTGGAATCTAGCGAATCTCCGGTTGATGTAAAATTAAAAATTAAACTTTTAATTAAAGCCGCCGTTGACTACTTTTTCGGCGCTAGAGCAACAGTGGAATTAATTCCTGAAGAAACTCCGGCTATTAATTCTAATAATGATAATTTAGAACTCGCCGATCCGGATTTTTGGTTAACGGAAGAAGATTTATTTCCCGAACCTTTACCCCCTGTAACTACACCCCAGAAATTAAAGGTTCGATCGACACCAAGTTCAGGAGTAATTACTCAGGAAAAAGCCGTTACTAATAGGTTACTTGAAACAACTGTATTTAGTGTCGTTACTACTGAAAAGACTTTAGTAACTACTAAAAATAAACCAGAGAAACAATCGGATTCTGATTATAATCATACTACAGATGCGATCGAAATTCAAGCAACTTCCACAGGTTATATTAAACATCCTTTAGAGCAAGTTCTAGAAATAGTCGATCGAACAATGTTTTTCATTGAAGAACTATTACTAACAATTTGGCAAGAAATTCAACAATTATTTAGATAAATTGGGGACTGGGGATTGGGGACTGGGGACTGGGGACTGGGGAAAGTTTATTAACTGAAAAGTTAACCAGGATTAATCAAGAAAGAAATCTGTTGACACTCCTCGACCTAAAGGCGCGAGGATTCTTCGTTCATAGACCCAACTTGCCCTAGCAGGATTTCTCCAACTAAGGTAGAGGTCGAATCTCCCGAAGCGTTCGGATAAATGATCCAAGTTCCGGTATGCCCTACCGTACTCAAGGCTATTTTCAGGATATTGATAGCGGCGTTCCAATCTCTATCCAAAACAAATCCACATTGACAAACATGAGTTCTCATGGACAAAGACTTTTTGACAATTGCGCCACAATGAGAGCATTCTTGAGA
>NZ_JBHFNS010000059.1:0-119675 GCF_041929135.1 Floridaenema fluviatile BLCC-F154
AGAGACGAAAACGCCGCGATTAACATTCTAATCAAGGCATTGCAAATACTTGGCTATGTATCAAATACGCTAGGGCATAGCGAAATTAACGCTTGCGGAGAGACGACCCTCTACTTGGACTTGGAAACAACGCTCAAGCAAAGTCACTCGTTGAAGCAAGAATCTCCCGTCACAGCGTAGCTTGACGGTGAGAGTGTCAATGCTCGATCATTTCTGCCACGCTGCACTAATCGAGCCGATTTAGTTCTTATAAGTAATTTTTATATACTCTATATATTGACAACGATATAACTATACGGTTATAAATTACATACAGCACGGCAAACGCTGTGAACATTCATAAATACATAAAGCATTCATCTTTCAGGAGATATATTCCATGTCAAGTTCTGTAGTCAGACCTACAGGTGATAACCTGTGGGAACGGTTTTGCAACTGGATTACCAGCACCGAAAATCGGCTGTATATTGGTTGGTTTGGGGTGTTGTTGATTCCGACAATGCTAACAGCTGCGATCGCCTTCATTCTCGCCTTTATTGCTGCACCTCCAGTAGATTTAGATGGCATCCGGGAACCTGTTTCTGGTTCTTTGCTTTCCGGCAATAATATAATGACAGCGACGATCGTGCCAACTTCGGCGGCTGTTGGTTTGCACCTTTACCCGATGTGGGAAGCAGCTTCTCTGGATGAATGGCTCTACAATGGTGGCCCATACGAATTAATTGTCCTGCACTTTTTAATTGCGATTTTTGCTTACATGGGTCGGGAATGGGAGTTAAGCTATCGTTTAGGGATGCGTCCTTGGATTCCCGTAGCTTTCTCTGCGCCTGTAGCGGCGGCAACTGCGGTTTTGTTGGTTTATCCGATCGGACAAGGCAGTTTTTCTGATGGTTTGATGTTGGGAGTTTCTGGTACTTTCAACTTCATGATTGTTTTCTCGGCAGAACATAATATTTTGATGCACCCATTCCATCAATTAGGTGTAATTGGTGTGTTCGGTGGCGCGTTATTTTCCGCGATGCACGGTTCTTTAGTAACTTCTAGTTTGATTCGGGAAACGAGTGAGAACGAATCTGCTAATTACGGTTACAAATTCGGTCAAGAGAAAGAAACTTACAATATCGTAGCTGCTCATGGTTACTTGGGTCGCGTACTCTTCCAATATGCAAGTTTTAATAATGGACGATGGCTCCACTTTGTCCTCGCAGCTTGGCCCGTTGTAGGAATTTGGTTCGCGTCTTTGGGTATTTCGACAATGGCGTTTAACCTGAATGGTTTTAACTTCAACCAATCAATACTTGACGCTGAAGGTCGAGGAATTAATACCTGGGCTGATATTCTTAACCGAGCTAATTTGGGGATTGAAGTAATACACGAACGCAATGCTCACCAATTCCCTCTAGATTTAGCTTCTGTTGATGTGCAACCTGTAGCTTTAACTGCGCCTGCAATTAATGGATAAAGTCCTCTTTTTGTCAGCAGCTTCTCTTTAATTTGTTCCCCTGACTTTTAGTGTTGCAGCTAAAGTCAGGGGTTTTTTTGATGATTACAGCCAATTGCCTACTAAGACAAAGGCAGCCCAGAAAAATGGATGTTGAAATTGAGGATTTTGTAATAAAGATAGTTGAGCATTATGAAGTGCTATGGCTTTGTTTTCATGATTAGCTAACTCGTGATAGAACTGGGTCATTAAAATAGCTGTAGCTTCGTCACTAACTGACCACAAAGATGCTACGGTACTGCTAGCGCCAGAACGCACTGCCATTCCAGCAATTCCCAAGGCAGCACGATCGTCACCTTCAGCTGTTTGGCAAGCACTAAAAACGAGTAATTGAATGGGGGCAAATTTACTGCGTTGTCTATCTTTTAGGATTTGTTCTAAGTCTTTAATATTGAGAAAACCATCCCAAGTGAGAATAAATGTATTTTGGGCTTTTGAGCTAAAACTGCCGTGAGTAGCAAGATGAATAATGGGGAAAGCTGTTAATTTTAGCTTTTTTTGGATAGCTTCAGTGGTAAAATCTTGATTCAGAAGTTGCTCAGTTGAAATCAGAGTTTGTATTTGTTGTAATTCCTGAACTACAGAGGGTAATGCTGGGAAGCCGTGACGTGATTCTGATAATCCAGCGGTTAATGCTTTGAGATGTTCTTTGCTAAAAGATGTCCGATCTTGCAAATATTGACTAGGGCTAAGTGCGATCGCATATTTTTCTAATAAATACTGCTTTCCGTCATATAAAACACTCATTGGAACATTCCGTAACACTCCATCCAATACAAAAACTAAGGTTTTTGCTTCACTGCGATCGAGTTCCATCTCAGTAGGTTTAATTAGCCAGTTATACAGCTGTTGAGAAAGAGCTAAAATTTCATCTTTTCTAGAACTTCCTATAGTGATCTTGAGTAAACTGCGACGTAGTTGAGTGACAACACTTCTCAATTTATCCTGGGAGATAGAAGTAGAGTAGTGGCGCAATGGTTTTCCCGGTAAGGAAAGTATAATTTCTAATCGATCGGGCAAAATAATCGGATAAATAATTGCTGCTGTGGGATCTACTTGACTGATTGATACTCCACTCGAACTAGAAACTGTTTCGGAACAAGTATCACCAAAAAAGTTATCAAGTTCGGCTAATTGAAGTGATTCCATTAATGCTAACACCTCGTTTAGGTTATCTTGTGTTGGTTGATTGTTAGCTGTAGGTGTTAATAGTAAATTTATTAATTCTCGATAAACAGGTTCTACATTCTTTTTAAAAGAAAATTGAACTTCTGTATTGGCGCTGACTAAATCTCGCCGGAGAGATTTCAGGATTAAAATTGTGTCATTGTAAGCTGCGATCGCGTCAGGAATTTTCCCATTAGCTTGAAAAATTCGACCTAGTTGCCAATGCCATTTATAAGCAATATCGGTATCATTTAAAGCTTGAGCTTTTAGGAGTGCTTGTTGCGTTAAATCTTGAGCATCTGTTAATTTTCCACTCATCTCATATAAACTGCCCAATCTTCCTAAAGCATAAGCTTCACTACGTCGATCTCCCAAAGATTTTGCCTGCTCAATTGTAGTTTTTAAAAGATTAGCTATTTCTGACCAATCTGCCGCACCTTTGCTAGTATTTTCTCTTAGACGCATCAAACTTTCAGCAAAATTTATCTTTGCAAACAAGCTATTTCTACCAAGCGGTAGTTCACTTAAAGAATTCTGAATAGTCGGATATAAATTGCTGGCAGAAGTAATCCGAAACTCATCAAGCAATAAACTCAGTTGATTTAGTTGTGCCTGAACTTTTATGAAAGGTGAAGTTTTTATATTCGCTGCTTGAACATAAAATTGTAATGCTGCTTGATTATCCTCAGCAGTGCGAGCAGTATTACCTAAAGCTAACAAACTTTTTGCTGCTATTTCAGGAGCATTAATTCGTTGGGATAATTCCCTACTTTCCTGTAAGACAGTACGAGATTTTTCTATTTCTCCTATTCGTTGCCAAGCATTACCTAAAGCAATTAGTGTTTCGGCTTTTACTAAAGAGTCAGGTTGTGTTTCTAATAGTTCTTTTAATTGGGTTAAAATATGCAATTCTTGCTGATACAATCCTAATGCTTGTAAGGCTTGGGCTTGATTCAGAAGAGAACCTATTTTTCCGGTTTCATCTTTTAACTGGGTGTAGATAGTTTCTGCCTGTTTCCAAGTATTAAGTGCTGCTTCTGCTTTTCCTTGAACTAACTGTAGTTGACCTTGGATATTCAAAGCTTGGGCGAAAATGGCTGATTGTTGGGGATGATTGGTCAGAAGTTGTAAACTTTGGCGAATTGTTGTATTTGCGGCTTCCCATTTTCCTAACTGTTGATAACCTAGAGAAATCAGATTTAATGATGAAGCTTGTCCAATTTCATCTTTTTGAGATGTAAAAGCGGTATTCGCTTGTTGCCAAAGTTTAATTGCGTCAGTTATTTGACCAGCTTGATACAAGAGTTTGCCCTGTTTTAATAATATTTCAGGGTTTGATAGTTGTGTTTTGGTGTTAGTAGGTGAGGCTGAGATATGGGTTGCGAATAAAGGATGGGGAACAACTAAACTTAATAGTAACGAGCTAGCGAAAATGAGGAAAAATGAAATCAATCCTAAGTGTTTTTTCCAGGGATAAGTTCGATGAAATTTCTGATACATATTCAATCTTTAAGTTTTAATTATTGCGCCTGACAATCGGGTAAAGTCCACCAATGAGAATTAGTTAAATTAACTTGGCGAGCAGTTAAAATTATGTCTCCGTTGGCAGATTTAAACCATCCTTGGGCTTCGATTAATGAATCGGGTGCAGAGGCAGATACATGAGGAGTTACTTCCACTGATTGATTCGGATTAGTATAAGTGTCACGCAGGTCTAGCCAAACATTATCTCCACTGAAAGGGTCGCTAGGGCTAGGTGGCAAACCACCACGACCTGTAATAGTAAAAGTATTATTTGCCCCTGGACTACAACGCTTAGTAATCAATTCGGTGTTATTGATGAAATTATCAGATAGTTGAATTAATCCTTGACTAGGATTAATTTCGGCAATTTGAATATCTACTGTGCCACTAAATTCTGCACCAAGTTCTGAAGAAGCAGTAATATCGCTAGTCTTGGGACTTTCTTGTTGGCGAAATGCAGTACCAAAGATAGCTTGTGTTTGAATTTGTATCCGACCACCAAAACTTTGTTCTGCATCAGCTGTAATATCGCTATTTTCTAGGGCTGCTAATGTTTGGCTATTAATTGCAATATTGCCACCACTTGCGGTTCCTTTGGCGTTAGTAGAAATTAGACTTTGGTGACGTAGTTGCAAGCTTGAGGTGTTGAGTGTAATATTACCGCGATCGCCAGCGGCAGAGGTTGCCGTCAGTTTGCCTTGATTATTCAGTTGAATCAAATTTGCGGAAATACTTAAATTGCCAGCTGCACCAGTTCCAGTTCCACTAACAGTAATTTCTGCGCGATCTCTGACTACTAATTTCGGAGTTTCTATTCTCAAATCTCCTGCTCCTCCAGCCCCTTGACTCCGCCCTAATAACCTACTAGGTACGCTGCTATTTGCACCAATACCGATAATTTGCACAGATTCAGTTGCCTTAATTGTTAGCGATCCGCCCGGTTGTGTAGTATTTGTTCTAGCACCAACAGCAATTTCTCCCCCATCTTTAACTAATAATTGACTTGTTTGGATATTCAGATTACCTCCCTTACCTTGAGCACCTGTGAGAGCTTGGGCAAATAAGCCACTTCCATTGTTACCATCAAAGGTTTCGCCGACTAATTCAACTGTGTTTGCAATTACTGTGAAGTCGCCTGCTTGACCTTTAGTTATAGTCGAGACGGATATTTGTGCTCCTTGCTGTAAACTTAATTTTTGGGTTTGAATTGTTAAGCTGCCACCTGCTCCGGTTTCTTTAATTTCTGTTTGATTTGTATCCCCTGCTCTAGCAAAAATCCCGCTCGGAAAAAAATTTTCTTGTTCATAACCGCCACCAATTGCAGTTACAGATTCAGAGGCATTAATTGATACATTACCTGCTTTACCAAAGCCTAAAGTTGTGGCGGAAATCTGTGCTCCATCTAGTAGGGTTAATTTTCTTGTATTTACAGTAATATTCCCGCCGTTGCCTGTGGTTTCTTGTTGGGCTTCGGCAATCAAGCCACCACTATTTTGACTGAAATTATTGTTGATTGGCGATCGCATACCTACCAATTCTAAAGATTCGGAAGCATTTACCGATAAGTTTCCGGCATTTTGCTCCCCTAACGTACTATTTTCTATTTGTGCGCCATCGCGTAAAGTGACTCGCCCGCCCCAAATCTGAATTTCACCGCTAGCTGTACCACTGGTATCTATTTTCGCTTCTTGTGACAGTTGGATGTTGCCAAAATGCTCTACTGATTCATATCCCAAAGCTAGGTTTGGTAATAATTTGAGGCTGACGAAGCTTTCTCGTTGAATGCTACCTAGTTCAACTCTGCCGCCCGCTGCTGTGATTCTGCCGCCCTCTAGCTCGATATTCCCTGCAACTAAGGCTAAGGTTTGATTAGCTGGAACTTCTAAACCGACTATTTTTCCGCTGCTGTCTGTGGCGATCGATTGATTAATAATGCTTCTCGGTGTCTGATTGAATTGCAGCCCAATTGGTACATTGATGCTTAATAAAGGTGCAGTTTGGGGGTTGGTGGCGCTGAAAAAGCTACCATCAGATAATTGAATGCTGCTGGCAGTGCTAGCAACAAAAGAACCTCTCAAGTTTAATCTGGCATTAGGGCCAAATAAAATTCCATTGGGATTAATCAAAATTAAGTTGGCGTTCCCCAAAACTCCGAGTGTTCCAAAAACATGAGATGGGTTATTACCTGTAACTCGGCTGAGAATATTTTGAATTTGAGTTGGGTTGGTGAAGTAAACGCTACGTCCTGGTTCTATATTGAATTGTTGAAAGCTGTGAAATAGGGTGGTTCCACGAATTGCTCCGCCTTCTATTTGGTCGATATTATTATCAACATTTGGGGTGATGATTGAGCTTTCATTACCAAGTGTGGCATCTGGGATGATTTGTGCTGTAGCGTTTTCCGCGGGCATTGCGATCGCTCCCAGAAAAACTAAATAGCTGATTTTTACTAAGGGAAATTTTTGACTCCTTTTAGAAATCAACCTCAAAGTTGAGTGTTTCATTATTTTGCTTCAGTACTAACTAAAGGTACTCGCTAATAATGCCTCTTAAAAATTAAAAGCTAATTTTGAATTTCAGGGAATAGGGAATAAATTTTTCCCACTTTAGGTTGGTAGCCAATTTAAGAGGCATTTTAGCCAAGCTTTATTAGCGTCCTTCTCCTCCGTTACGCAGTACAGGGCGAGGAAAATTACCTTGGTTATTATCATTGGCGATCGCAGTTATTTTGGCATCAACTTGACTGACGCTTTCTGAATCACCTAATGTTATGTAGTTCTGCTTGGCTTGGTTTAATAATTGATTCGCTTCTTCTTTTTTGCCTAATTTAAATTGCACATCTGCTAATGCTACTTGAGCCGCTGCTTGTTCTGGCAAATTGTTAGCTGCTTTTGCTAGTTTTTCGGCTTGGCTATAAGCTGCTGCGACTTCACTCAGATCGCGTCCTGCTTCTAAATAAAGATCGCCTAACTTATGATAAATTGCTGCTGTTTGATTCCCATCTTTGATTGCTCCTTCTAAGGAGGCGATCGCTTTATTCAAATCTCCCTTTTGTCTAAAATTATCCGCACGTTTGATGATTCCTTGTGCTTCATCAGTACTCAAGGTTACTTCAGTTTTTGATGCCGATTGAACAGTTGATTGAGCAACTGAAGGATGAACCGAAATTCCTACTGTTGTCAAAGCTACAGACAACATTAAGGGAATATAAGCTATCCGCGCCATTTTGTATTCTCCTAAAAGCGTAAAATTGATAAAGCAGAAAATCAAGAATATCGAGGGATTTCCTGTTATTTTTTCAGAGAAAATGCTGTTTTTCTCCCAGTAATTTCTGCTGAAGTCGTACTATTGCTACAACCAAGTATAAATCATCTGATTCCACTTATGCCAAGCCAGGAAGAAAACAGCTTTAGCTTTGCGCTGCTGGATTTTAGGCATTATCTATAATTCCCACATCGCAAGGCGAAAGCCAGACTAATTAATAATTCTTCAAACAATCATTTAATGAGAGTCGGGGTAGAGTATTACTGGTAATTCATTTACAGGCGGAACAACAAGAAATTAAGTGAGTTAAGCTATCAATTATGCGATCGCTCTCCATTGGCATAATCTCATTTCCGTGTAACACTTCTTGAGACAACGTAAAGTGAATTAATGAGCCTAAAAATATTCTCGCTGTAGCTTCAGGATCGGGAATTTGTAGCTCTGGATGCTCGGTTAAGTATTTAGTTAGTGTTTCTAATCCTGGCTTGGCAATATTTTGAGCAAAAGTTTTCGCTAAACTGGGAAATCTCGCTGATTCTCCTATCACTAATCGCACAAAAGTCATGTACTCTGGATCGTTAGACATTTGATAGATTAATGCTTTGGCTAATTTTCGTAACAGTATTTTTGGTTCATCAGATAAAGTCAAGCTTCCCATAATTAGCTGAAACTTTTTCTTCGCTAATCTCTCTACTAAAGTGACAAATAACCCTTCTTTGTCCTGAAAATGGCTGTAAACAGTCGCTTTGGAAACTCCTGCTGTCTTCGCTACTCGATCCATGCTCGTAGCAGTGAAGCCTTGCGCTAAAAACTCTTGCATCGCGCCTTGAAGTATCTGCTCTCTCTTATCGTTGATTTCTTCTACTGCGGCTTTACTGACTCTTTTACTCATCCTTTCCCCACTGGTAGTTACTAGCATTCTTATCATCCCACCTTGATTATCGAAAATTTTTTACTGGGTACTTGACTACATTATACTAAACGGTTTAGTATAGCAGTAACAAAACTAAACGGTTTAGTTCTTAAGCGAATGACGTAAGAGGTTTCAAATGCTAGTAGATTCGGGTGAATCCAAGTCTAGATTAAGCTTTCTTGAAAAATTACTTCCTAAAAATGCGTTAGTGATGGCGACAGCAGCCACTCTGTTAGTCAGTGGGACTAGTGCTTACACAATTTGGCGGTTGCAGTCTTCCGAGTCGCAAGCTTCCCAAGCGCCAGTGGTAGTAGTTCCCCAAATCAAGACGGTGACGGCTTTGGGACGTTTGGAACCGCAAGGGGAAGTTTTGACGGTTTCCGCGCCTGTGTCGGCTGAGGGTAGCCGGGTTGAGCAACTGTTGGTGAAACAGGGGGATAGAGTGAAGGCGGGACAGGAGATTGCGATTTTGGATAGTCGCGATCGCCTAGCTGCATCTTTACTGCAAGCGCAAGAGCAAGTAAAAGTAGCACAGGCTAACTTAGAGAAAGTGCTAGCAGGAGCGAAAAAAGGCGAAGTTGAAGCCCAAAAAGCGACAATTGCCCGAATTAATGCTGAAAGAGAGAATGAAATAGCGGCACAAAAGGCGACAATTGCCCGAATTAATGCCGAACGTGAAAGCGAAATTACCGCACAAAGAGCAACAATTGCCAGAATTAATGCTGAAAGAGAGAGCGAAATTGCGGCACAAAAAGCGACAATTGCCAGGTTAGAAGCGGAACTTCGCAATGCTCAAACTGAGTATAAACGTTATGAATTGTTATATAAAGATGGAGCAATTTCGGCTTCAGCCAAAGATAGTAAAAGTTTAACCTTAGCTGCTGCTCAAGCGAGAGTCAAAGAAGCGGAAGCTAATTTAAATAGAATAGAAGCATCGAAGTTTGAGCAATTAAAAGAAGCGGAAGCTAACTTAACCAAAATCACCTCAGCGAAAGCACAACAATTAAATGAAGCCGAAGCTAATCTAAGGAGAATTTCGGCGGGGAAACAAGAACAAATCAATGAAGCGAAAGCGACTTTAGAAAGAATTTCGGAAGTTCGCCCAGTAGATGTAGAAATTGCTAAAGCGGAAGTTAGTCAAGCCGAAGCAGCAGCGAAAAGGGCGAAGGCAAATTTAGAGACGGCGTATGTGCGATCGCCCCGTGATGCCCAAATCTTAAAAATTCACACAAATGCTGGGGAACTAATTAGTAATGAAGGCATTGTGGAATTGGGAGAGACCGATCGAATGTATGCAGTTGCCGAAGTTTACGAAAGCGATATTAGCAAAATTAAACTTGGGCAAAAAGTGCTAGTAAAAAGTGACTCCCTAACCAAAGAATTACCCGGAACAGTTGAACGAATTGGCTTACAAGTCAAAAAACAAAATGTAGTTAACACCGATCCATCTGCGAACATTGATAACCGAGTCGTAGAAGTGCGAATTAAACTCGATGAAGCAGCAAGTAAAAAAGTAGCCGGACTAACTAACTTACAAGTAAACGTGGAGGTTCAATTATGATCGGTTTTATCCAACAAATTCGCCGCCGCATTCCTTTAGGTTGGCTACAATTAACCAAACAAAAAAGCCGTTTATTAGTAGCAATTTCAGGAGTAGCTTTTGCCGATGTTTTAATGATGATGCAATTAGGTTTTCAAACCGCATTGTATGACAGCAATACCAGATTACATCAACACTTAGATACAGACTTAGTATTAATCAATCCCCAAGGGCGAAATTTGATTAATATGTCTACATTTCCCCGCCGACGTTTGTATCAATCAATGAGTGTAGAGGGAGTTAAATCAGCCGATCCGCTTTATATAAATATGGGGAATTGGAAAAACCCAGAAACCCAAAAAGAAACCAATGTTTTAGTATTAGGATTCAACCCTAATAAACCAGCTTTTGACTTACCCGAATTGCAGCAAAATTTACATCTAATTAAAATGCCAGATACGATGTTATTCGATGAAGCTGCCAGAGGAACATATCAAGGAACGATCGCCCAAGTTTCCCAAGGTGAAACAGTTAACACCGAGTTAGAAAGACGCAAAATTAACATCAGTGGATTATATAAAGTTGGCGCTTCCTTCGCTGCTGATGGCAGTTTAATGACTAGCGATCAAAACTTTTTAATGTTGTTTCCCAGAAGGTCAGCTTCTAGCGTTAACATTGGCTTAATTGAGTTAAAACCAGGCTACGATCCGCAGCAAGTTGCGGCATCTTTAAACGCTTATTTGCCCAGTGATGTCAAAGTGTTAACTAAGGAAGAATTTATTGAATTTGAAAAAAATTATTGGTCTACAAATACCGCAATTGGTTTTGTCTTTAGTTTAGGCGTAACAATGGGATTTTTGGTAGGGGTAATTATTGTTTATCAAGTCTTATCTACAGATGTGAACGATCATATCGGAGAATACGCCACTTTTAAAGCAATGGGATACAGTCATGCTTACTTTTTAGGCGTGGTATTTGAAGAAGCGATAATATTAGCAATTCTCGGATTTATTCCGGGGGTAGCTGTGTCTTTAGGAATGTATCGTTTAACCAGAGTGGCGACAAATTTACCTATGTATATGACGATTGCTAGGGCTTTGCAAGTGCTAATTTTAACGATAATTATGTGTGCTATTTCTGGGGTAATTGCTACTCGGAAATTGCAAGCCGCCGATCCTGCTGATATGTTCTAATTGCGAGTTGAAAAAATGTTAGAATCACCAGTCATTGAAATCAAAAATCTCGATCATTTTTTCGGTAAAGGTCAACTGAAAAAACAGGTACTTTTCGATATTAATTTGGATATTATGGCAGGAGAAGTTATCATTCTAACTGGCCCTTCTGGATCGGGAAAAACTACTCTTTTGACTTTAATTGGTGGATTACGTTCTGTTAGTGATGGTAGTTTGAAACTGTTAGGTAAAGAGTTGTGTAATGCTTCGGGGAAACAGTTAGTGGAAGCGCGTCGTCGCATTGGTTATATTTTCCAAGCACACAATTTACATAAGAGTTTAACGGCGCAACAAAATGTACAAATGGGGTTGGAATTACATCGGGAATATTCGGTGGGGGAAATGCGATCGAAATCCGCTGAAATGTTGGAATTTGTAGGTTTGGGAAATCGGAGCAATTACTACCCGGAGGATTTATCAGGGGGACAAAAACAACGGGTAGCAATTGCTAGGGCTTTAGTCAGTCATCCGAAGATTGTTTTGGCTGATGAACCAACTGCTGCTTTAGATAAAAAGTCGGGTCGAGATGTGGTGAATTTGATGCAAAAGTTGGCTAAGGAACAGGGTTGTACTATCTTAATGGTGACTCATGATAATCGGATTTTGGATATTGCCGATCGCATTGTTCACATGGAAGATGGACAGTTATCTAATGCTAATTTGCAGTTAGTTACTGCTGGGTAATTAGAGATTTTTTTTTGAACCGCGTTCGCGTAGCGGTGCGTAGCACTTAGACGCGAAGAGCGCGAAGGAAGAAGAAAGAAGAAAGAAAAGCTATTTTCTACATCTGTGTTCATCTGTGTTCATCTGTGGATATCTGTGGTTAAAAAAAGATCTCAAACCTCAGACTTAGTTGCTAAATCCATCTTACTTTCATTTTGTTGGCGAATCTTGGCGTAAATTTTATATATCGCCACAATCACTAAAGTTAACGCCACAAGGCTAGCAACAGCTGAATTTACTGGTAAGCTTTGTTTGAAAACTGCTAACAAAATGATCGCCAATAACAATACAGTCGGAACTTCATTTAATATCCGAAACTGTTCGCTTTTCCAAGTTGATGTTCCGGCGGCTAATTGTTTCATAATTCGACCGCAGTAAAAATGATAACCGATTAAAACGGCGACTAAAAGCAATTTAAAATGTAACCAAGGACTTTTTAAAACATCGGGTTCTGTGAAGAGAATGGCGATCGCCATTGCTGCTGTTACTACCATTCCTGGTGTAGTAATAATGTTGAAGAGGCGTTTCTCCATGATTTCATATTGTTGCTTGAGAATTGTTTTTGCAGGTTCCGGTTTTTCCTCTGCTTCAGCATGGTAAACAAACAGACGCACTATATAAAACAACCCAGCAAACCAAACCACAATTCCGATTAGGTGAAATGTTTTAAACCAAAGATATGCCATGACTCATTTCCTGCAAAAGTCTCGACCCAACATTTTAGCATTGTGGGAGGTGTTGCGATCGCACTGAGATCCCCCTAAATCCCCCTTAATAAGGGGGACTTCAAATGCAGTCTTGTCCCCCCTGAAAAGGGAGACTTAAACCAAATTCTTGTTCCCCCCTTACCAAGGGGGGTTAGGGGGGATCAAGGGGGGTTAGGGGGGATCAAGCTTCTGTAGCAAATTCTGATTAAATTGCCCTAGAAAGCAGCTTTTCGGTTCTTGGTTTAGTGTGAGTATCAAAAATTATTGCAATATTTCGCACTAACAACCTTCCCATTGATGTCACTTCAATTCGGTTAGCAGATAATTCCAGCAACCCATCTTTTTCTAAAGGTTTCAATGCTTCTAATTCGGACGCAAAATAGCTATCAAAATCAATATTATATTTGGCTTCGATTGTTGACTTCTCTAACTGAAAGTTAGACATAATTTGCATAATTACATCCCGACGCAAGATGTCAATTTGACTAAGTTTAAAACCGTGACTTACTGGTAAACAACCAGCATCAATTGCTTGGTAATATTCTTTCAAAGTTTTTTGATTTTGCGCTAAAGTATCTTCCAACATACTAATAGAAGTTGCGCCAAACCCAAATAGATCGATTTCTGGTTTGGTGGTATAACCTTGGAAGTTGCGTTTTAAGGTTTTTTGTTGTTGGGCGATCGCTAACTCATCATTAGGTTTAGCAAAGTGATCCATTCCAATAAACACATAACCATTATTGGTAATTTCTTGAATCGTCATTTGCCAAATTTCTAGCTTTTCCTGCGGTTTTGGTAAAGCAGCTTCCGAGATGTTTTTCTGTACAGGTTTCATCCAGGGAACATAAGCAAAATTAAATACTGCAATTCTGTCAGGATCTAACTTGACTGTCTTTTTAATTGTTTCCTTAAAACTAGACAAACTTTGGAAAGGTAAACCATAAATTAAGTCAACATTGACACTTTCAAAACCTGCATCTTTAATCCATCCCATCGCTTCAAAAAGCATTTCTTCCGGTTGCACCCGATTCACTGCTTCTTGCACTTCGGGATTAAAATCTTGAATGCCAAAACTAATTCGGTTAAACCCTAGCGACTTTAAAAAGAAAATATAATTTTTATCTACGTATCTGGGATTAATTTCAATAGAAACCTCTGCATTTGCATCCAATTTAAAATGACTGTTGATCTTTTTCCAAAGTGATTCAACTTGTTCTAAAGATAAATAATTCGGTGTACCACCGCCCCAATGCAATTGTAAAACCTTGCGTTGCGAGTCAATTAAACTCGATGTAAGTTCAATTTCTTTAAATAAATACTGTAAATATTTTTCGGCTAGTTTTTTGTTACTAGAAACTACTACGTTACAACCACAAAAGTAACAAGGACTTTGACAAAAAGGTAGATGGAAATACAAAGATAAAGGTGTATTGCGTAAATTAGAAGCTTCAATCGCTTGACGACAATCTAATTCTGTAAAATCTTTGCTTAACTCAGTTGCAGGTGGATAGCTAGTGTATCGAGGTGTGGGATTGCCGTATTTTTTAATTAAGTCGAAGTCAAAACTTACATCTTGTAAAGAGAATCTCATTTACCTTGTCTCCACAGTTGAACAATAATTTAGATGCTGCTATGAATTAGTATTTAACCTTAAATTGCCATTTAGCTATATGTGTATTAATAAAATTTAATATTTTGTATAAACAAGAAAAGTATATTCACTTTTTATACATTGACATAATTTAAGCTGATCGAAAATAATGAAAATATCTTTAATCTAGAAGAATACAATGCTTACAACAGAAGACAAAGAAAAGATAAAACAGCTATTCAAAGAATGTAGAGAAGTTGACTCTGAGCCAAGAGCACTTTTCCACTTAATAGCAAATAGAGATCCCAGGTTAGTGAGTTTAGTATACTCAGTTTGTAGGCGAGATGACGGTACAATTGATGAAGGAGAAGCTGAATTATTAACTTGGTTAGATACTTTTATTATGGGTGGTTCTGACGATCCGTTTATCGATCGTTATCGCGATCGTTACCGCGATCTTTATCCCGATCGTTATCGCGATCGTTATGAACCTTATCGCGATCGTTATCGTCCATCTGGAGATATGAGAGAATTAAGTGACTTAATTGAGTTACTCATCGAGGTAGAAGAAAGTGAATAATTAACTTTTTTCTTAAGTTTAGGACAAGGAGATAATATTTACTATAAATAATTATCTCCTGATAATAAATCGTTATTAAATTCAGATGTTTCTAATTTCTGAACCATGACTAATGGCAGGAAAACCATCAATAATGAACCGAACCATCTGGCATAATTGCGCCTGTTAAATTAGCATCAGTTAAGATAGTTCTGGTTAAATCTGCACCTAATAAATTAGCTTTTTGTAAATTTGCTCCTGTCAAATCAGCATAGCTCAAATCTGCACCTTGCAAACTAGCTTCGCTAAGATCTGCTAAATAAACTTGCTCTTTTTTCCAAACTGCTAAATTAGTCCGACAAAGTTTAGCACCATCTAATTTTGCTTGATTTAATTGCACTCCATTTAAGTGAGCATAACTAAAATCTGCATCACTCAAATTCGCACCTCTTAAATTAGTTATTTGGTGTGAAGTAGGACGAAAATCAGCTTCAAACAAAATTGCTTTAGCTAAATTTGCACTACTCAAATTACAACCACACAAATAAGCTTTGGCAAAATTTGCTTGTTCTAAGTTCGCCCTAATTAATATTGCACCACTTAAATCTGCTTCGCGTAATTGTGCTAAGGAAAGATCGGCTTCACTTAAATCTGCACCCCAAAGAATTATTTCACTTAAATTTGCTTGACGGAGGTTAGCTTGAACTAGATTTGAGTGTCCTAATCTAGCTTCGCGTAAGTCACTATTGCTGAGGTTAGCACTATGAAGATTAGCATCCACCAAGTTAGCTTCCCGCAAATCAACTCCGGCTAAATTTACTTCAGCAAAATTTCTTTCTGCTGCTGCATATCGTCTCAGCAGTTCATCGACATCCATAATTCTTAATTTGTTATCTTTATCTGCGTTTTGTATCATGACATAATTTTATTAAAAATGTTCTAACAGTTTGATTAAACTTTTCTGGTTCCACCAAAAATGCCCAATGATTTCCCGGTACTTGGGTAAGTTGCAAATTTTTCAGATACTTTTTGTAAGGTTGCAATTGCCAATCGAAGCGATTTACACCTTTTTCTGGTTGGATAAATAAGGTGGGAATGTCGATCGCACTCACAAACCCAGGTTCCAGCATTACTTCATCGAAAATACCATCCCTTGCCGCAATTGTAAATTTGCTAACCCAAGTTCTATCAGCTTTCTGCACCAAACTTTCTCGAAAAATTTGCTCTTGTAAAGGAGTCCAACCTTGATATTGATTTAATAATTTTGCCTGTGCAACAGCTGTTTCATAAGTAGCAAATGGACCCATCCCTTTTAAAAAAGGCAAAACTTGATATAAAAAGGGAAAAGTTAACTTAACTAAGCTGGGAAATTTCCAAATAAAAATCGGATCGACTAAAATCATACTGCGAAAACGTCGGGGATTTTTTCTCGCCCAAATCGCCGCTAATTTCCCAGTCCAAGAATGACCTAAAATATGAGCATTTTGCCATCCTAACTTATCCATTAATGCTTCTAAATCGGCGATCGAACTCACAAAACTATAATCTTTATCCGGTTTACTACTCTCCCCATGTCCCCGCATATCCGGCGCAACCACATGAAATTCATCAGCTAAATCATCACCCAAAACTGACCAAACCAAAGCATGATCCGCTAACCCATGCAACAATAAAACAGGTTCCTTTCCTTGATTCCATTCTAAATAAGAAAGTTGAATCTCCGAAGTTGATAAACTTTGACGTACAGCCATTTTTCCCACTTTCCTAACTTCTTCCCAGTTCGTAGTAACGACTTCAGTCGGTTTACTTAAAAGTATACGACTGAAGTCGTCACAACGAACTATTTCTTAGCTTTTTCTACCATATTACGTGGAGGGATATTCTCACCTTGGTAAAACCGTTTTTCTAACTTACCAAGATACAACCAAACTGCACCTAAACATAGACTTAATCCAGTTAACAAAGCTGTTGGTAAAATCGCTTTTTGATTCAGTAAAACAGCGATGATTGGTGTAATTGTCCAAGCAAATGCCACACCAACACCCAACCCCAATCTAACTTTTTGAATGTTCGCCAAAGCAGTGCGACAACTCTTACATTTAGTTGTGTGAGAGTGATATCTATCTAACAATTCTTCACGAGACAAAGCCGGAGGCAAACTAGTATTAGGAAATGGATCTACACTATATTGATTCACCCATTGCCGCAACTCAAACACAAAACTATCTGCTTTTGTTGGCAGATAAAACGCCTTTGTAAAATTCTCACTTCCCACTTCTGCCAAATAGCGTTCTTGATGATGCAAGAAAATTTGGTCATCCTCCAAAACTCGATTTTGTCCTAAATGAGAATACCAACGCGGAGTCAACTTAATAAATAAACCAGGCAATTTCGAGGCAAACTTAAAAGGAAAAATCGCAAACAAACGACATTCACCTTTGCGAATTGGAGTAGCATAAACCACCGTTAAAGTTCTACCAAACTGCTTAGAAGTTAAGTCATGCCACATCAAATTCGGCGCAATAAAAGTAGTATCTTGCCTTCCCAAAGTACCCTTTCTTGGCCCTTCTTGCCAAACACCTTTAAAGCCATTTTTCCCAGACTCAGTAACTTCTAATTCCACTGGACTAGCATTACTGCGATTTCCCACCGTGCGATGATGAGTGTAAGGAACATGACTCGCATCTAACACATTTTCTAATAGTGTCAAAGCATCATAAGGCAAATCCCGAAAAGTATTAATACAAGTCCATTCATCAGGATTTTCTTCTATTGCATCGACAATGGGAACTTTGGTTAATGCCGCATTTTCCGGTTTTCCCGGATAAACAAACAACATTCCCTGTTTTTCAATTGTTGGTAAAGAAGCAACACAAGCTCTTTTAGAAGTCTCCGCTTTACTATCAGCAACTTGCTGGGGGATACGTTCGCAATTCCCATTTCCCGCAAACGCCCAACCGTGATAAGGACATTCTAATAAACCATCTTCAGCAACTCTACCTTCCGAAAGACGCGCCAAACGATGGGGACATTTATCATCAAAAACTCTCCAACTTGAAGCGTTTTTATCCCACCAAATGACAATATCTCTTCCTAGCAGAGTAAATGGTGTAGGTTGCGACTTATCCAAATCTGCCAGATAATGTACAGGATACCAAGCTTCTTGCCAGTCGAAGCGATCGCGATCGTTCCCACCCGCAAGCATTTCTGCTGTTGTATTCTCAAGTGTTGGGGAAGTTGTCTCCATACTTTACGTCTCTACTCATTTCCACCTTCTTAATTGTGTCCGTTATCTTTAATTTTTGCTAAAGTACGTTGTTGCGCTTTAGCGCCGCAGCGAAATTTAATCTAAAATCAAAAATCAAAAGACCCCGTTGTAACTGAAGGTAACGGGGTCTTTAAGAAAAAGAAATCTTTGGTAGGCATAACCTACCCTCTTAAAGTTGACTACATTTGGCGCATTTCTGCTTCTAACATCCGTACTAAATTTTCGTCTCCGTTAGCTCTGGCGACTTCCAGACGATGTTCGAGTCTTCTTTGGATATTGGCGCGATGCACATCAGAGACTCTTTGTAGATCTTCACGTTTTCTGTTCATTTTGGACTCTTTCTTTTACTTAACTGCTGTATGTTCTATACCCTTATTATAACTAAAATTCAGCAAACTGTATCTTAATTTACAGAAATTTATGTCTTGACTTCCATTAAAATAACTGGTTTTCCGCCTAGTTTTCACCCAACTGTAGGATGCCAATCAAAACAGGCTGTGCAATTTGAGTTTTAGGCCAGTTATTTGCATCAATATAGCCAAAAATATTTTTTTATAGATAGACAAAATAAAGATAAAAAACTTTATACAACTTAAAATTTGTATACCAAAAAATTCCCTGACCCTATAATAAGCCTCAGTAAAAAGTAAGTAAACAGATATTTCAAAGGAATTTATATGACTTTCAAATACAAAGTACTGTCTATTGATGGTGGCGGTATTCGGGGAATTATTCCCGCAATGATTTTAGCAGAAATCGAAAATCGCACAGGCAAAAGAATTCATGAAATGTTCGATCTAATTGCTGGTACTTCCACCGGAGGAATTATCGCTTTAGGTTTAACAATGCCATCAGAACAAGATAACAAACAGGCTAAATATTACGCTAAGGATTTGGTGGAACTTTACAAGCAAGAAGGCAACACAATATTTAAAAAAAATGAATCATTTATTGAAAAGTGCGTAGAACAACGCTTGAGAGAAGTTTTAGAGTTTTTGCATTTACCATTTGCAGAAATTGATGAACTCCTGAGTGCTAAGTATCTTTCAGAAGGGCGAGAAACAGTTTTGAATAAGTACTTTGGTGATACTCCTATTAAGGAAGCACTAACTGAAGTTTTCATTACTAGCTATGATACAGCATTCAGGCTGCCTGTTTTCTTTACTAGCAAAAGACACAAAATTCAAGGAAGGTGTTTTCATAAGGTATATGAAGGCTTTACTATGAAGCAAGCAGCAATGGCAACTTCCGCCGCTCCCACTTTTTTTGAACCACATAAAGTGCTGTTTTCTGAATCACTAAGTAAAGAAATCGAGAAGGAAAGTAACGGCTATCACAAAGATGACCACTATTCTTTAGTTGATGGCGGAGTTTTTGCTAATAATCCTACATCGCTAGCAGTTATGGAGGCAATTATTAACACAAAAATAAGAGACGGAGAAGTGGAAAAAGAAGATAGATTAGAACTTGAAGATATATTAGTTGTTTCTCTTGGTACTGGTTCTCTAACACGGAAATATGCCTACGATCAAGCAAAAAAATGGGGATTAGTTAAGTGGATAAACCCACTGATTAATATTTTGATGGATGGTACTAACGAATCAGTAGCCGTACAGCTAGAACAACTGTTAGCCAAACACCAATACTATCGCTTCCAAGGAATGCTCGATCAGAATAAAGGTAATGACGATATGGACGATGCAACGCCGCAAAATATCAGTAACTTGGAAGAATTAGCAGTGGATATAATCAATAAAGAACGTCAAAAATTGGAAGAGTTATGCCAGATGCTGTAGTTGGTTGAATAAACTTGTAAGATCAGGCAAGTTAGGAGTATGTCTATCAGGCATACTCTTTATTGTTGCGATCGCATTTTAACCAAATGAAACAACAGAAAATTGTTACTCTTTTAACTGATTTTGGCTTAAGTGATGTTTATGTTGGGGTGATGAAAGGCGTAATTGCCGACATTAACCCAACTTTAAAAGTAATCGATTTAACTCATGAAATTCCCCCACAAAATTTGATTGCGGCGAGATTTTGTTTAATGAATGCGGTTCCTTATTTTTCGCAAGAAACTGTACATATTGCTGTAGTTGATCCAGGGGTGGGAAGTAATAGGAGAGGAGTAGCAATAAAATTTGAGGGTGGTTTTTTAGTTGGGCCAGATAACGGTTTATTTAGTGGTATTATTGGTCAAATTGCAGCAGTTGAATTAACTAATTCTCGTTACTGGCGCACTGATTCACCTAGCACAACTTTTCATGGAAGAGATATTTTTGCAGCTGTGGGGGCACATTTGGCTAGTGGTGTTGATTTAGAGGAGTTGGGAATTGTAATTAATCCTGAAAGTTTGATAAAATTGCCAGTTGTTGAATGTCGAGAGAAAGAGGGGATTGTAGAGGGTTGTATTCAGTATATCGATCGCTTCGGCAACCTAATCACCAATATCCCCGGTAATCTAGTAATCAACAAAACTTGGACTGTAGAAATTGCTGGCAGGAATATCCCAAGTAAAATAACTTACAGCGACATTCCAATAGGTAGCTTAATCGCTTTAATTGGTAGTCATGGCTGGGTAGAAATTGCCGTTAATAACGGTAATGCTCAGTCAAAGTTACAACTAAATTATGGAGATCCGGTTAAAGTGTTACTCAATTAATGAATTGTAGATACAATTAACTAAAGGTGTTCTCCGAAGTTTAGCAGTTGGAAATATGACTCAAGTAATAGATTCATCAGAACCGAAAGTATATCAAGGACAATTTGGGGAGTTTACAATTACTCAGAGCGATCGTACAGGCGTAATCATCTATCGCATCAGCTTAATCATAGCAGCATTAAGTTTTGCCGCTGCTACTTGGTTAGTTCTCACCCAAATTGATAACCCAATAACCCTCAATGCAGTAACTCTTTTGTATGCTACTTTTTCTATAGCATTGGGAGTTAGCTTATATACAATTCATATTTACATGGCATCCTTACATCGCACCTTACAAATTTTTTGGGGAATCGGAGTTTTAACTTCCATTGTATTAATCATTCAAAGCAAACAACCCCTAGCCCTGTACATTTATCAGCATCCATTAACAATTTTAGGAGTCGGATTTCTCTTCGCCGCTTTAACAGGAATTTATTTCAAAGAAGCCTTTTGTTTCAACCGTTTTGAAACTAAAATTCTGACACCAATAGTACCATTATTATTAGTCGGACATCTTCTTAACTTGATTCCCCTAGAAATCGAACAAGTTTTATTAGCAATTTGGGCAGTTTTATTTGTCGTATTTGCTGGGCGAAAAATCCTGCAAGAAATTCCCCAAGATATCGGAGATAAAAGCGTTTTTGAATACTTGGAAAAGCAGCATAAAGTCAAAGCTTGAGGAAACTACACCCCAGAAACCCGGTTTCTTGCCACCAAAAAACATGGGATAATCAAATCAGAAGCTAGTAAACTCTTTTAAGTAGTGGAAGAACGGGTATATTGGTTAGCTTGGTCGCAAGTTTCCGGCGTTGGGCCAATTTTGCTCAAACGACTGCAAAAGCATTTTATTTCCTTGTCAGCAGCTTGGGAAGCCAGTCCAAATCAACTTAAGGAAGTGGAGGGATTAGGGAATAAAACAGTGCAGGCAGTTGTGGAAAAAAGAGCAAAAATTGATCCAGAAAAACTGCTCAAACAGCACTTAGAAAAAAACCCCAACTTTTGGACACCTGCTGACCCCGAATATCCCCGTTTATTATTAGAAACCCCTAACCCACCATCAGTACTTTATTATCGAGGAAAACCCCAACTTTCCGAAAATCAAGGTATCACACCGACAGTTGCTCTTGTCGGTACTCGTTCCCTTTCCGAATATGGCAAACGTTGGACAAGAAAAATTAGTGCAGCTTTGGCTAAACAAGGATTTACCATAGTTTCCGGCATGGCAGATGGCATTGATACCGAAGCACATGATGCTTGTTTAGAAGTAGGTGGAAGGACTTTAGCAGTGTTAGGAACTGGAGTCGATGTAGTTTATCCGCCTCGTAATCGCAGTTTGTACGATCGCATATTAGAAAACGGTTTAGTATTAAGTGAATACACTGCCGGAACTCAACCCAATCGCACTAATTTTCCCCCACGAAATCGCATCATTGCAGGTTTAAGTAGAGCAGTATTAGTAATGGAAGCACCCACAAAATCAGGCGCTTTAATTACCGCGGATGTTGCTAATGAAATAAAGCGCGACGTTTATGTATTAACTGCTCGTTTAGACGATTATAAATCTCATGGTTGCTTAAAATTATTAAACAAAGGAGCTACCGCTATTCCCATTGAATTTGATGAACTTTTAACCATGTTAGGAGCAAAACCTGTAGCAGAAAAAGCAGATTTTTCATCCTTACCATTATTTAATCAACCGCAAATCAATCAACCGCAAATAGCAAATCAACCACCAATTCCTGATTTAGAACCAGAGTTAAAACAGGTTTTTCAAACTCTAACTACAGAACCTTTATCTTTTGATTTAATTGTGCAACAAAGCAGTTTAGCAGCGAGTGTTGTTTCTAGCGCATTGTTGCAATTAGAATTAATGGGATTAGTAACTCAATTGCCCGGAATGAGATATCAAAAATGTTAGCCAGAAATTTTAGACCTTAGTTTCTTTAACTTGTATTTGAACAGAGAATCCCAAAGTATTTAGTTGTAGTTGTAGGGTGCGTCAGACCATAAATCTAAGCGAAAACATCAGGGATTTAGCTTCTGACGCACCCTACTAGTTGTATTTGAACAGAGAATCCCAGACTATTTAATAGACAGACTAAAGTATAAATTTCTTTGCCTGCAATTTCTGAAAGCATTTTATTAAGCTTTTCAGGATTTTGGGTAGCTGCTTCTGAAAGATTATTTTTTCTGATATTGGCATTAATTACATCTTGTATAACTGCTCTAATTAGTTGAGGATCGCTGTCTTCTGATTCTAAAGCTGCACTCAAGTAAGCAGCAGCTTCTTCAGGATTTTTTAGTGATTCGATTAGTGCATCTTGCCAACTATCACTTACTAAAATCTTCGCTTCGTTCATGGTAGTTTCTCCAGTATTCTTTTGCCTTAAGGATGTCCTGTTCTTGAGTACTTTTATCACCGCCACAAAGTAGAAGAATAATTGTTAAACCTACTTGCCCAAAATATACTCTGTAACCAGGGTCATAATCAATTTTAAGTTCGCACACTCCTTCTCCAACAGAGCGATAATTTCCTAAATTACCGAGGTTAACACGCTTTATCCTTTGATTAATTTTAGCTCGAACTTTGCGATCGCGCAGTGAATCAATCCACTCAGCAAAAGGAATTCTTCCATCTACTGTAATATAACGCTGAACATCTCTAGATTGTGCTTCCATAAATTTATTTAAAATCCTAAAATTTTATGGAACTTGCCAAATTTTAATAGTTTTATCCTCACTACCGCTAACTAACAATTTACCATTAGGACTGAAAGTAATAGCATAAACCGGGGCGGTATGTCCCTGAAGATTAGCCAATTTCTCTCCCGTCGTCAAATTCCATAATCTGATAGTTTTGTCATCACTTCCAGTAGCTAAAATTTTACCATTTGGGCCAAAAGCAACCGAATTAATATCAGCTGTATGTCCTCCGGTAAAATTGCGTAATTCACGTCCTGTATTCACATCCCACACTTTAATGCTTTTATCATCACTACCGCTAGCCACTAGTTGACCATCAGGACTCAAAGCAATAGAATTAACATCACCAGAATGACCATTTAAACTGCGTAATTCCTTACCTGTTTGCCAATCCCAAACTTTCACGGTTTTATCCACACTACCGCTAACAATAGTGCGATTATTAGGGCTAAAAGCAACAGAAAGTATTGGAGCAGAATGCCCGGTTAAAGTGCGAATTAGCTGTCCGGTTTTCCGATTCCAAATTTTGATAGTGGTGTCATAACTACTGCTAGCAATATGTTGGTTATCGGTACTAAATGCCACAGAATTAACGAAACGTTTATGACCTTTTAAATTAAGTAACTCGTTCCCGGTTTCCAGATTCCAAACTCTAACAGTGTTATCCTTACTTCCACTAACTAAACTTTTTCCATCTGGACTAATAGCCACTGAATAAACCCAATCAGAATGACCATTGAGGGTGCGAATTTCTTTACCGCTATTGAGTTGCCACAACTTCACAGTTTTATCATCACCACCGCTAGCAATTGTTTTGCCATCAGGACTAACGGCTACAGTGTTTACTTCGTCGGAATGACCTGGTAAAGTGCGGGGATTAGTAGAATTTTGCCAATACCAATAACCTCCTCCTAATAGCAAGAGAACAGTTGCTAAACCACCGATTAATACTTTATTTTTGAGTTTATTTCTAGGTTGAGAAACGGAGGTAACTACCATCGATTCTGGTGGCTGAGTTATTTGGGTAGCATTTTGATTAATTGTTTGTGGTGAATGAGTAAGGGGAGTAACATTTGAGTTGATTGTTGTTGGTAAGGTGTCAGAATGCAAGTCTTGCCAAACTTCATTTGCTGATTGATAACGGTGTTGCATATCTTTTTGCAACAGTTTATCTAGAACATAGCCTAATTGATCGTTGATGGGTCTTGGTAAATATTGCTGCCATTTTTTTGTCCATTCGTAACCGCTATTAACAAACAAATTATGGGGACTAGTTTGAGTTAATAGCCGAAAACAAGTGACACCTAAACTATATAAATCACTGACTGGATATGCTGTGCCATCTTGCATTTGTTCGACGGGCGCATAACCGAGAGTTCCGATATGAGTTCCGGGTTGACTCATGGCAGTTGCCGTTAAATGTTTGGCTACGCCAAAGTCAATTAAGACTAATTTGCGATCGCTACAACGACGAATTATATTATCGGGTTTAATATCGCGATGAATTACTTTTTGTTGATGGATGAATTGCAGAACTGGTAATATATCAATTAACAGTTCGCGAATTTTTTTGTCGCTAAAAGCACCTTCTTTACCCAACTCCTCCAACAAGTTATCTCCCTCGATAAATTGTTGCACTAAATATAAACGTTTATCTTCTTCAAAATAGGCGAATAACGTGGGAATTTGGGTATGTTCTCCTAATAGTTGTAGTCGCCTTGCTTCTTGTTGAAACAGTTCGGTAGCTTTTTGAATTGCCCAGCTACCCTGAGCTTGGGGTAAAAACTGCTTGACAACACAGCGTTCATCAAGTTTATCTATGTCTTCAGCAAGAAAAGTTCTGCCAAATCCTCCGGCACCGAGTAGCTTAATTACACGGTAACGGTTACGCAGGGGCGCAAGTGATGCCCCACAACTTTGGCAAAGCTCAGTCCCATCAGGGTTTTCAGGATTTAGGCAATCTGGATTAAGACAACAAATCATACTTTTGACAGAAGCACCCTCCTCTGTTAATGGTAATTCTTCTTTCAGGACAGTCGGAGAAATTTTGGAGTGATTACTGAGTATCTGCTATGAGTACCAAGTTAATCAATAAGGGCACAAATCTACTAGTTACAAGCATCTTAGCTGGTATTTGGTTGGGAAATGCTTCAGCAATGGCTCAACAAAGACCTGCAAGACAAGTTTCTGATGCTCAGGTAAACGCGATGGTGGAGGCTTTGCGAAAGGCTGCGCCTCCCAACCGCGCAAATGATGGGATGTACAGTGATTGGCAAGTTTTACCGGGTATTATTCCTGACTGGACTAAACGCTGTTTGGGAAGGCAACTGACTCCGGCTGAATTTGAGTCTGATGCTAAAGCTGCTAGGGAAACTGTAGCCTGTATTGCTCGACGGGAGTTAAACAGGTTGTATGGTGCGACTGGTAATGAAACTGCTGCTGTACGTGGTGCTGCTTGTTGGTGGATGACTGGTAAAGACAACGCTTGTACCAGTGGTGCGACTGCGGCTTACGTGCAAAAGGTGGTGGGTTTCTATCAACAACAGGCGCAGACTAATACGCCAACTGAGAAACCTGCGGCTACGGAAAGTCAACCTGCGGCTAAACCGACTCGGACACCTGCGGCGACTCCGGTGGTGGAACCTGCGGCGACTCCAAAACCAACTTCGATAAATTGATTTAGTTGTAGGGTGCGTCAGACGATAAATCTGATCGACAGCATCAGGGTTTGAGTTTCTGACGCACCTTACTAAGTAGGTAGATGTAAATAAAGTGAAAACCAAGGCGGGCATCCTGCCCACCCCATCCTTAGATAACTATTATTACTTTATTTATTTGCAGCTACTTAATTGGGACTGGTGTAAGATTTGTGTAGAAGGAAAGGAGAGAGTTTTGAGTTTTCAATTTTCCTTTTTTCCTTTCTTTTTTTAGGTAAAGTTTTAGATAAATTTAAGTATAAATTTGGTTTTTAGATAAAAAGATATCAGATAATTAAAAATTAGACCGATCGCACTAATTTTTATCCAAATGGCTGATATACTGAAGAATATTCAAGGCTTTGTTGATTATGCTGGGAATTTGCGGGGAGATGAAAAAGGGGAGGCTCAAGTATTTTGCGATCGCCTTTTTCAAGCATTGAATCACGCAGGTTACAAGGAAGCAGGAGCCGAATTAGAATATCGGGTAAAAGCGAAAGGGAAAACTACAAAGTTTGCTGATTTGTTGTGGCGACCTCGGTTATTGTTAGAGATGAAAAAACGAGGGGAAAAATTAGAAAAACATTATCAGCAAGCTAAAGTTGTAGCTTCTGACAATTTTTTGCTGAACCTGCTAGCCAACTCGCCAAACTTCATCCTCAATTAGATCAACTCGTTTGTAAAGCTTACGGCATCACAGCCAATGATGATGTATTAAAGTTTTTATTAGAATTAAATTTTGAAGTTGCAAAGGCAGAATCTTAAGATGAAAAACAGAGAATTTTACGTTGTAATTGAACGAGATGAAGATGGAATTTATATCGGTGAAGTTCCCCAACTCAAGGCTTGCTATAGCCAAGGGGAAACCATTGATGAACTGATGCAGAATATTCGTGAAGTAATTGAAATGTGCTTGGAAGAGTTAGAAGAAGAGTCAACAACCGAGTTTATTGGTGTGCAGAAGGTGGTAATCTAGTGGCAAAACTCCCAACTGTAACTGGAGAAGAACTTATAGCCGCACTGGAAAAAATAGGTTTCTTTGTAGTGCGGCAAAAAGGCAGTCATGTGCGGATGAAACATGAAGATAATCGAGTTGTTTCTATCCCTGTTCATGCTGGTAAAACAATTGGCAAAGGGCTATTGTTAAAAATCCTGCGAGATGCCGATTTAACCAAAGATGAATTAATTGATCTGTTAACATAATGAGCCAGTAATCGAAATTGCTAAAATAGATGTAAACCGAGAGATTGAAACGTTAGGAATCAACCAATTATGATCGCTCAAACTGAAACAAAAACCTACACACCGGAAGAATATCTAGAACTTGAAATTGCCTCAGAAACTCGCAACGAATATCGCAATGGAGAAATTATCGAGATGACTGGTGGAACACCTGACCATAATGATATTGCTGGAAACCTTTATATTCTTCTTAAGCTTGCTCTCAAAGGAAAAGCTTACAGAACTTTTTATGTAGATCAAAGGCTTTTGATTCCAGAAGTTAGGGTCTATACTTATCCTGATGTGATGGTTTTACCAAAACCTATTGAACTACAAACTGGACGGAAAGACACGGTAATTAATCCTTGTTTTATTGGTGAAGTTCTATCTAAGTCTACGCAAAATTACGATCGCAGCGAGAAATTTGCCGCCTATCGCACTATTCCCACTTTTCAAGAGTATCTTTTAATCGATCAATATCGAATTCATGTAGAGCATTATGTAAAAACTGCGGTCAATCAATGGCTTTTTTCGGAATACGATGATCCAAATATTAACCTAACTTTGAATACCTTTGAATTGCCTATCTTAATTGCAGATCTCTATGAGAACATTGATTTCACTAACGAATCATAGATCATCTTCATTTTGCCAAAATATTTCGGTTAAAATTGCATCTAAATCGCTGCTAAATTGCCATGTTTGCGGAAACTGAGTTTCGGGATATTCTTCTGACACTTCGGAAAGTGCTTCTTGATAAATCTCTGCAAATTCTGCTACTAAATGATTGCGTAAGCTTGGGGCTTTTTTCAAAAGTCGATTTAAATCATTTCGCTGGGTGCGAATGGTAACTTGCCAACCGCGAAAACAATCAGGTGAAGGTACGTAACACCGCTTGAGAATGTGAGCCAAAATTGTTTTTAAACGACTTTCTACTTCATGCTTTTGTGAGATTCCCAAAGCTTCAATTTCCTCCACCAAATTATCCCAATCTAAGTTGTTAATATCTCGCGCTTTTAATTTGGCTGCGGTGTCTTCTAACCACAGGGCAAAATCGCGATCGTACAATGATGATTGAGTAGTTTTAGGTATCATCAGATTTTTCCTGAAAAATTTTGTAGAGACGTTATATATAACGTCTCTACATAACATTATGGATAATCAAACGGACATTAAAAAAATCCCAGTCCCCAATCCCCAGTCCCTAGTCCCCAAAACTAGCTTTTCAACCCACTGTGTCTAAGCAATGCTTCGGTGTTTGGTTCTCTACCTCGGAAAGCTTTAAAAACTTCCATTGGATGTTGGCTACCGCCTAATGCTAAAACTGTTTCGCGGAACAGTTTACCTGTTTCGGTGATTGCAGGTTCGTTTTCTAAACCTGCTTCTTCAAAGGCGGAGAAGGCATCGGCGCTGAGGACTTCTGCCCATTTGTAGCTGTAGTAACCAGCGGCGTAACCACCACCAAAGATGTGGTTAAAGGCGCACAAAAATGCGTCTTCGGGTAGGGGGGGGATGACTGTGGTGGTTTTGGCGAGGCGGTTGCGGACATCTGTAACTTTTTCAGTGCCTCCGGGTTGATAACTGTTGTGTAGTTCGATATCCAAAAGGCTAAAGTGAATTTGGCGCAACATTCCGCTACCACTCATGTAGTTACGGGCGGCTAGGAGTTTTTGGTAATAATGTTCGGGTAAAGGTTCGCCTGTTTCGTAATGTTTTGCCATGTTGAAGAGGGTGTTGCGATCGTAACACCAATTCTCCATAAATTGACTCGGCAATTCTACCGCATCCCACTCAATATTATTAATTCCAGCTGCTCGCGGATAATCTACTTTGGTGAGCAAATGTTGTAAACCGTGACCAAATTCATGGAATAAAGTTTCTACTTCCATAAAAGTCATTAAGCTGGGTTTACCATCTACAGGCGGAGTTTGATTGCAAACTAAATAAGCCACTGGTAAACGAGTTGTTTGGGTACCCGCTTCCATGATTTTTGCCCGGACAATACATTCATCCATCCAGGCTCCACCGCGTTTTTCGGCAGGGCGACTGTAGGAGTCTAAATAAAAGTAAGCTATGGGGTTTCCTGTTTCATCAGCTACTTGGAAATAACGCACATCTTCATGCCAAACTGGGGCAGTACCATCGGCGGCAGTAATAGTTACACCGAATAGCCGTTTTGCTAAAGTAAATAACCCGTCTAATACTTGCGGTAATGGGAAATACGGACGCAATTCTTCGGCGTTAAAATCAAATTTTGCTTCTCGTTGCCGTTCTGACCAAAAACTAATATCCCAGTGTTTCAAGTCTTTAGCTTCTGGGGCATTTTTAGAGGCAGCAAAAGCTTTTAATTCTGCCAAATCTTTAACAGCAGCATCGTAACTCGCTAGACGTAATTCTTCTAACAATGCTTTTACTGCATCGACGGTGGGAGCCATTTTTCTGGCTAAACTTAACTCAGCGTAACTGTTAAACTCAAGGATACCAGCTTGTTCTTTTCGCAGTTCTAAAATGCGTTCAATTAACGGGTAATTGTTTAGTTCTCCGTTGGAAGCGCGACTAATAAAAGCGCGATAAAGTTGTTCTCTTAAGTCGCGTCTGGTGCTGTGTTGCATGAAGGGAACATAGCTGGGAAAATCTAAGGTAATGCGCCAAGGGCCATTTTCTGGAGTGGCGTTTTCCTCTCCAGCAGCACGGGCAGCTTGGGCGGCTAAACTTAGCAAACTGGGAGGTAAGCCATCAATTTCTTCTTTAGTTGTCAGGTTTAAACTAAATGCTTTGGTGGCATCTAAAACATGATTAGAGAATTTGGTTCCCAGTTCGGCTAGTTCTAATTCAATGGCGTTGAAACGCTCTTTTTCTTCACCTTCTAAACCTACGCCGGAAAGTTCGGCATCTTTAATTGCTGATTCAACAATTCGCTGTTGTGCTGGTTGTAACTTATCCCAATCTTGGCTTTGGCGCAAAGCTTTAAATGCTTCGTATAGGGGTTTACTTTGGCTGAGTTTGTTCCAAAATTGGACTACTTTTGGTTGGACGTTTTCGTAAGCTTGGCGCAGTTCGGGGCTGTTTTTTACTCCCATTAAATGCCCAACTACTCCCCAACTCCATCTTAAGGGATCGTTTAAGCGGTCTAAGGGTTCAACTAAACCACTCCAAGTGGGTTGAACATTGGCTTCTAATTGGGCGAGTTCTGCTTCTAGTTTGGGAAGTAATTCGGCAAATGCAGGTTCTACTTGTTCTGGTTTAATGGCATCAAAGGGAGGTAGTCCTTTGCCAATTAAGAGGGGATTATTAGTAATGGTAGAGTTGGCAATCATGGTTTACTTGTTACTACAGTCTCTTTTCTTTAGATTAACGTAAATTTAATTTTAAGTTGGAAAAAATCAGGATTAAATAGAATATTTTATGTTTATAGTTAGTGGTTAGCAGTTAGTAGAAATTTCGACTAAAGGCTAACAACTAACGATTAAAATTAACTTTGTCAAGTCCGAAGATAAACTTCAACTTCTCGACTGTTGTGAATTGGTAGTACAGTCTCAACATTAATATGAGGGCGAGGAATTACGTGATAGGAAAGCAATAATTCTTCTTCAGTGTTGACTGTGGCTACTGCTCTGACTCCGGCTTCCACAGAGGTTGACACTTCTGCAACATCTCCGCGGACAATAAGTGTATAACGGGCACTGCTGACTTTCTCCATACCGACAAGTGTCACACGGGCGGCTTTCACCATCGCATCTGCCACTGCTAAAGCTGGAGGAAGACCTTTGACTTCAACCATACCGACCGCTGCTGGCATCGTAAGACTCCCACAATAATTAAGGCATACTCGACTTTAATTGTACTTTGAATGATCTACTAAATTAGCAAGTAAATTTCTTAAGCTTTTGAACATTTAAGTAGGTATGAGGAGAAGAGGGAATAGGCAACAGGGAATCGATGTTTTAAGTTCAGGACAGCTTATGGGTGTAAGAAGTTTTTCTTAAGTAATAGTTTTAAGCTAGGAAAATCGATTAATTAAGAAATAACTCTGGGTAAAAACTCTGAGTCTAGTATTTGATCGATGGCATAGGGACAATCAGCAGGAAATGTATTTATTTGCACTTTAATTTCATCACTTGCTGCTTGTTTTCCTCGATGATAAGACTCAGGTAAAACTTCGGTTAAATATGGCTGGAGACTGGGACTATCTTTTAATAAGTCTAAGATGCGTTTTCGTTGTTCATAAATTGTACTTTGCCAAGAGCTACTTTGGAAATTAGATTGATATTGCCATTTGAGTAAGTGCTGTAATAATACTTCTAAACGGCTTTTTATTTCACGGCGATCGGATTTTCCTAAGCTTTCAATTTCTTCTACTACTGCTTGCCAATCTACCTGAGAAAATTTTTTAGCATGAATTAATTTTGCTGTCTGTTCAGTCCAGACTACAAAATCGGTTTTGTATAAATTGAGGTTGTTTTTTGAGGTTGGATTCATTTTTTAAGTTCCGGTAGAAAGTTAGGGGTCAATATCCAGTTTTTCTCAAGCTTTAAACTTTAAGTGTTGGATTTGTTCTGCTACACAGGCATCGTAATCAGAATTATACAGGTTATTGACCATCTGAAATTTTCCAAAGAGTTCAGTGGGATGGTGCGTTAGTAACGCACCCTACAAATGGGAATTTAAATTTTGTAATAAGAGCGATACCATTTTACAAAGTTATCAATTCCTACTTCGATCGGTGTGCTGGGTTTAAAACCTACATCTTTAGTTAAGTCGTCTACGTCTGCATAAGTTGCTAACACATCTCCTGGTTGCAAAGGTAACAGATTTTTTTCGGCTTTCATTCCCAAACAGTCTTCTAAAACTTCGATGAATCGAATTAATTCTACTGGTTGATTGTTGCCGATGTTATAAATTTTGTAAGGTGCTGTACTTGTGCTAGGATCTGGGTTTTCTGCTGACCATTCGGGGTTGGGTTGGGGGATTTTATCTAAGGTGCGAACGACACCTTCAACGATGTCATCGATGTAGGTAAAATCTCGTTTCATTTTACCATAATTAAATACGTCGATCGGGTTGCCTGATAAAATCGCTTTGGTGAAGGTAAATAATGCCATATCTGGACGACCCCAAGGGCCATAAACGGTGAAAAATCTGAGTCCAGTTGTAGGTAAATCATATAAATGACTGTAAGTATGTGCCATTAATTCATTGGCTTTTTTGGTGGCAGCATAAAGGCTCAATGGATGGTCTACATTATCATGAACGGAGAATGGCATTTTGGTATTTGCTCCGTAGACGGAACTGCTGGAAGCAAATACTAAATGTTTAATGTTGTGGTAGCGACAGCCTTCTAAGATGTGGATAAAACCGACTAAATTACTATTAACATAAGTATGGGGATTTTTTAGGGAATAGCGAACGCCTGCTTGAGCAGCTAAATGTGCTACCATATCAAATTTATGCTCGGAAAATAGTTTTTCCATGCCTGCGCGATCGGCTAAATCCAACTTGTAAAAAGTAAAATTATGTCTATCTCCTAATTGCGCTAATCGGTCATGTTTAAGATTAACATCATAGTAATCATTGATGTTATCTATTCCGATTACTTTATCCCCTCGATTAAGTAATTTTTGTGCTAAGTAAAACCCAATGAAACCTGCTGCTCCGGTAACTAAAATGTTTGCCATATATTCTCCTTATTTTTTGCCAACACTAGCTTGATTAACGGCTTTCATTGATAAGCTAATTCGCTTCAATTTTTCGTTGACTTCCATAACTTGCACTTTCACAACTTGTCCGACTTTGACAATTTCTTTGGGATCTTTGACAAAGCGATCGGCAAGTTGGGAAATATGCACTAAACCGTCTTGATGCACGCCAATATCGACAAATGCACCAAAGTTAGCCACATTTGTGATAATTCCTTCAAGTTCCATGCCAACTTTTAAGTCGGAAATTTCTTTGATTCCTTCTTTAAAGGTAGCATATTTGAATTCAGCGCGGGGATCTCTTCCGGGTTTTTCTAATTCGGAAAATATGTCGCGTAATGTGGGTAATCCAACTTTATCGGTGGCATATTTATTCAGGTTAGTTGATTTGAGTTTTTCGGCAATTTGGGTAATATTTTTCAGGGGTACGTTGAGGTCTTTGGCGATCGCTTCTACTACTCCATAACTTTCAGGATGCACGGCTGTATTATCTAAGGGATTCTCACTACCTCTAATTCTTAAAAAACCTGCTGCTTGTTCAAAGGCTTTTGGCCCTAATTTGGGTACTTTTAAGAGTTGGCGACGATTTTTAAATGCGCCATTTTCGTTGCGATAACTAACAACATTTTTAGCAACTGTTGGAGTCATTCCAGATACAAAAGTTAGTAATTCTTTGGATGCTGTATTTAAGTCTACGCCGACATAGTTAACGCAGCTTTCTACAGTTTCGTCTAATTTTTTCTTGAGTAATTTTTGGTCAACGTCGTGTTGATATTGTCCGACTCCGATGGATTTGGGATCGATTTTCACGAGTTCGGCTAAGGGATCTTGTAAACGCCGTCCGATACTAATTGCACCTCTGACGGTAATATCAAGTTCGGGAAATTCGGAAATGGCGACATCGGAAGCGGAATAAATTGATGCGCCTGATTCGTTTACTATAACTTTGATTGGTTGGCGATCGATCTGTTTTAAAACTTCGCTAACAAATTCATCTGTTTCACGGGAAGCTGTACCATTTCCGATCGCAATTAATTCAATGTTGTATTTTTGAATTAAACTTTTTAAAGTGTTAGCTGCTTGGGTGCGTTGCGCTGCACTTTGATGGGGAAAAATGGCTTGATATTCTAAAAATTTGCCGGTTTCGGAGAGGACTGCAACTTTACAACCTGTGCGAAATCCGGGATCGATCGCTAAAGTTGGTTTCATTCCCGCAGGAGAAGATAACAATAACTCTCGCAAATTACTTTCAAATGTTTGAATTGATTCTAAATCTGCAAAAGCTTTCTTTTCGCCTCGCACTTCGGTAATTAAAGAAGTTTTCATTAACCGATTAAACGCATCTTTGAGCATTTCTTGGTAAAATTCTTTGATTTGAGGAGTCTTCGTTTTAATGATTTGAGATTCCAGGTAAGACAAAACGAAAGAATCGTCAAAATCCAAGTCTAAATCTAAAATTCCCTCACTTTCACCGCGCAACAATGCCAACATATTGTGAGGCGCAATATTTCTTACCGGAATTTGGTAATTGCGATACATTTCAAATTTGGTGCTTCCTTCGGGATGTTCTTCCTTAATTCGCGAAATAAAGACACCTTCTTCTAAAAAGTATTCGCGCAAGTAAGCACGCAATTCTGCTTTTTCTGCCACTTCTTCAGCTAAAATATCTGACGCACCTTTGAGCGCATCTTCGGCAGTTTTTACTTGCTTTTCTTCGGAAATATATTTTGCTGCTTCTGCTTCTAAAGGTGTTGGTTTCGCGTTGCGATCGTTCAGAGATTTAATAAATTCTGCTAAAGATTCTAAACCTTTTTCTCTAGCAATGGTGGCGCGAGTTCGCCGCTTAGGTTTATAAGGAAGATAAAGGTCTTCTAATTCATTTTTTTGGAAAGTAGATTCAATTTTTGCTTTTAATTCATCAGTTAGTTTACCTTGGGAAGCGATCGCATCTAAAATTGTTGCTTTTCTGGCTTCTAATTCTGTGAGGTAGGTAAAGCGATCGGAAATATTGCGAAGTTGAATTTCATCGAGTGCGCCAGTGCGTTCTTTACGATAGCGTGCAATGAAGGGAATTGTCGCACCTTCGGCGAGGAGATCCAGTGCATTTTGCACTTGCGAAGGTGCGACGGAAAGTTCTTGTGCGAGAAGTTGCGGAATGTTTAACATCGAATCTATTCAGCGTTACCAGTGAGATAACTTTTTGGTCATCTTCTAGGGTAACAAATGTTTGGCAACTTCTAACTTAATTAAGATAGTTTGCGATTAATCTGATGAATTGGCAAAAGTCCACTCTAGAGTTTTTATTGGTGCAGCTTGCAGTGCTTGTGCAAAAGCTTCATTATTTTCAAATACTACTTGATTTAAATAAGTTGCTTCCACATTAACAGTAAAGCTTTCCTCTTCAAAAGGCCAAGGTTTTACATACACAGTTTGATCTTTTTTTTGAATTACATTATAACGTCGATCTTTGCCATCTTTGCCAATTTCTAAATAGCGTTCACCTGCTGGTAATTGATTATTACAAAGGATTAGTGAAAGGCGATCGCACAACTGAAAAAAAGCATAGGTTTGTGTAGCTTCTTCTTTACTAATTCCTAATTCTTCTCGCCATTGTTTTTGTTGTTGTAATTGTTCGTCAAGAAAACTATCTATTTCTGATGATTTTCCCCGGTTTCCTTCCGTTAAAAAGCTAACGTGCATCGAAATTAACATTGCTACCCAACGTCCGCGATAGCGGGAATTTTTAATTAATTCTCGCAGTTTTTTTAGGTCTTCTCCTGTAGGCAGTCCTTTAATTAGCGTAAAGTCTAAAGGTGTGCCAACTTCTGTTAAATGATTACCTTCCCATTCTCTTTCTAAATCATCATGATGGGAAATTGCTGCTACTGTTTCTACAATGCGTCTGGGTCGATCGCTTTTGCGCCAGTTCCCCGCAATTTGCGCCGCCAATAAAGCATGAGCGCGATGATAAATTATTTCCCAACCTTTCTCATCTTGGTTAGCAATCATGGATTTCCTTAGCTCCTAGTTTATTTAGCAATGCTACAACTGTACAATTGTAATTAGTCGATTTTTAGGTCAACCTCTGTTTAAAGAATGATTTTTTCTTCTCCAAACAACCTGGAACTTTTATAGTAAAGAAAATTCATAACTGATATCACATTTTTAGTCAACCTATCCCAGGAAATAGCTATGAAACTGAGACTGCGGATTACTGCCATATTAAACAGTTTGTTAATAATAGCAACTTTTACAGTAATTACATCTACCAAGAGGGTAGAAGCACAAACAACAGCTTTAGATTGTTTAAAAGAAGCAGCAAAGTATTTCGATTCGGCGCTTTTTGGCAGTTCAAATGCGAGTGAAAAAGCAGCTGATTTGGCAGCAGAATTATGTCGAGAATACCAAACTCCTGAAACTTTAACTTGTGCTAAGGAAGCGGAAAAAGTTTTTGATAATGCTTTGTTTGGTAGTTTGAGTAGTGAACAGAGGAAAGAGCGATCGCTAACTTTAGCAGTAGAATTATGTAAAATCGCAGGAACTAAGCAAAGTGTAACTTGTGCCAAAGAAGCACAAAAGTTTTTGGATAACACTTTTTTGGGGATTTTAACTGATGAAGAAAAGTCCGAGCGATCGACAACTTTAGCTATAGATTTATGTAGAATTGGCGGAACAACTCAAGCTGTAACTTGTATGAAAAAAGCCTATCCCGGATTTGATGAAGTTCTAGCTGACGCAGAGTTAAGCGACAATGAAAGACGGATGCAAGCTGTAGAAAGAGCAGTGGAATTTTGTCGTCAAGGAGATTGGTAGTTAATCATTCTTTTTCATACAACTGTTTATGTTTTTGTAAAAGTTGTAAATATTTATCGTGGGTTTTTGCTAACATCCATTTGGCTTTAAATATTGCCGCAGATTCCGCTTTTACTGGATCGACTTCATTGGGTAAGATATTTTTTCTCGCTTCTAACTGAGCTTCTTTAGTACTTTCCTTTTGGGGATTTTTCTCATATTTTCTGCCGCTTTTATGATTAGCATATCGACGCGATCGCGTGTAACCCATTTGGAGAAACTTTCGCGCCATATCCGCACCGACAAAATCATCTTGTTCCAAATACTCAAGAAACATTTGGTAGATTTTTTCGCTAGATTCTTTAGCAATTTCGGGAGTTTTAAAGCGCCAATAGGGAAGAATTTCAGATTTATAAGGTTCGACTAAAAGTACTCCTTGTTCGCCTTTGCCAACTCGGTAAAGTTCGGGGGAGGAGCGAAAATCGAGGTTTTTAAAATCTAAATTATAATCAAAAGCCATTATTTTTACCTCTTTCAAAAGTTGAATTTTTGTTTATTTGAGGAGTGCGATCGCTATCATTTTCGTAGCTCGCAAATCAATGATAACTAAATTTGTTGAAAATCGCCAAAAGTGCCATAATTAAATATGTTTGAAAAATGCCGATCGGTAAGTACTAAGTAAACATGACTATTCAACCGATAATCTCCGAACATATTGAAATAACTCCTGGTTTTTGTGGCGGTAAACCAAGGATTGCCGGACATCGAATTAAAGTGCAGGATATTGTTATTTGGCACGAAAGAATGGGAATGTCTCCCGACGAAATTGTGTATCATTACCCAAGTATTACTTTAGTTGATGTATATGCTGCTTTGGCTTATTATCACGATCATTTACAAGAAATTAGACAGCAAATTGATGAAGATGAAAAATTTGTCCGGGAATTAGAAGCTAAAACTCCTTCTTTAGTTCAACAAAAATTAAGGAAGAGTAAATTTACAAGCATTGACTCACCCTAAAGACTTTTTTTTGAACCGCAAAGGACGCAAAGGACGCGAAGAGAAGACAAAGAAGATAGAGGGGTAGCTATTGGTATTACCCAGCTAAGGGAAAAGCAGCAGCAAGCGTCCAACCAAAAAATAGAGTACTTCCTAAAGCATAAGTCCAAGTATCATTAACTTGAGTCGCAGCGAAAGCTAGAACTCCGAAAACTAGGGGAAATATGGGCAACAAAAGATAGATAAAGCTGAGTGATGGCACTAGGGAAACCGCTACAATTAAACCTGTGACTAAAAGAATACTTTGGCAAAACCACCAAGCAATTCTCTTGATTATTCCTGCATTTTGTTGCACGATTTCTGATGCTAAAAACCAAGGTAAACAAGCGAGAGAAAGTATAGGAAAAACTAACAAACGTGAGGGAATTAACCACCATTGTAACCAGACTACTTGCGCCATTGCACCAAAAGCAAGCCAAAGTAATGCAAATAGTCCTAACCCAAAGTATAAGTTTTGAATTTTCGGACGGGGGAAATTCCAGATAGTAATTAGCCAAGTTGTTCCTGCTAAAAAGAACCAGACACCTAAAGCGCCGCCTACTAATAAACCGCCTAAACTTTGCAGTTCGATTCGCGTAGCGCTCCCTTCGGGAATCGCACCATCCAACCCAGAAAGCAAACCACTTGCCACAAAAGGTGCTACCAACAAACCTGCAAAACTTCTGAACCAAGCAACTTTCTGATTATTAGTATTAAACCGCAACTTTGGAGCAATTGCAGCTAATAAAATCAACCATCCTAATAAGTGTAAACCGTAAAAAATCATTCTGCGATCGAGATATTTACTATTACTTTGTAATCCAAAAGTTGCATTTAACCATTTAAGCGCCGCTTGGTGACTCGCATCTCGAAACAAAATTGTAATATGTTCGGCATTGGGAACAATAATTAATTCTCTTCCCTTTCCCGTCGCCAAATTTTGATTTTCTCCCCCCGCAGCTTGCAACAATTTTTCTGCATTCTTAACAAAACCCGGTTCCCAACTACCCGCTTGTAGCTGAAGATTGCGCGGTGTTGCAGATGTCACACCTTTACCCGTAGGCGAAACTGCAACCGTCGCCGCAAAACTTTGAGAATCTTTAATTGCAGCAGAAATTACGGCACCGCTACCCATAGAATGACCCAAGGAAGCTAAACGCGACGCATCTATTTGCGGTTGTTCCAACAAAGTAGCAGTTGCAACATCAATATATTCTTGAAGCGAACCAAATTTTAGCGGTGTTGAATTAGCACCATGACCGCCAAAATCCCACAATAATACACCATAACCAGCGTGCGCTAATGTGTGCGCGTAACCCAACATTAACTGTTTAGAACCTGCGAAACCATGCGCCACCAAAACACCGGGAATGTTGTCTTGGTTTTTTGGCGCAACGTATAGCATGGGTACGTTATCGCGGTCAAAAGAACGCATTACCAGTCCGTTTTGTGCAGTTGCTACACCCCACCAAGAAAAGGCGATCGATAATAGAGCAATTGTTAGTAAAAATATACGTTTGCGAGTCATCCAAATTTCCCAACTAGAGTTATTCTTATTCAAAACGAGCGCGAATTGAGGCAAAGCAATGACTAGTTTTAGTATGAGCGATGAACTGCTTTTTCGCTTGGAAGAACCGGGTGCGATCGAAAATTGCTGTTTGCAAAGTGCGATCGGTAAAAAATTACCCAATGCTCTTTACGTACACATTTCGGCAATTGAAAAACTCGACCCTTTATTGCGTCTTCATTATCACCGTTTCCTCTCAATTGTAGACAGGCAAATTGACCAAGCAAACATAGTTAAATTTCACACCAACGAATCAAAAATATCTTTCCTATTTTATCCCGAATTCGACACAGATCCCCATCCCGCTTTACAAGCTAGTATCCAAGTTGACTTAAACGATCGTAGTATTAACTATCGAAATTATTCCACTGCTGATAATCCGCCAATTCTCCATCGCAAAGAAACATTTGTTACAGAAGAATATCCTAATTACGCAGAATTTGCCGAACTGACTCACCAAGAAGAAATATTAGGACTTCTTGACAAAAGCAAATTTATTGGCACTCTCAGAGGTTGGCAACAATGTTTAGAAGAAAAAGGTGTAGAAATTCGCAATCACCGCCTTTTTATTATTACAGAAAATGGCGAAGAATTGGACTTTAAAGAAAATAACTACCAACTACCAACTAGCAATTATCAATTACTATTCCCCCAAATTCAACGCCACCGAGCCGCAATGGTGCGCCGAGACATTTCTCGTCCAATGCGTTTAGCTTTAGAAGCAAATATCTTTAATCAAAATAGCACTTTTTTTGATTACGGTTGCGGTTATGGCGGAGATGTAAAACGCATTGCTGAACAAGGTTTTGTCAGCTATGGATGGGACCCGTACTACTTTCCATACAATCATATTATTGCTGCCGATATTGTCAATATTGGTTACGTAATTAATGTAATTGAATGTCAGAAAGAACGGCGAGAAGCTTTATTAAAAGCTTGGGAATTAACCAAACAAGTTTTAATTGTTTCGGCACAGGTTTTAATTGATGATGAAAGGCGCGGTCAAGTAGCATATAACGATGGGTTTATTACTCGTAAAAATACCTTTCAAAAATATTACCAGCAGGAAGAACTAAAAGTTTATATTGACCAAGTTTTAGAAGTAGATTCGATTCCCATTGCTTTAGGAATTTATTTTGTTTTTCGCGATCCTACGCAAGCGGAAGCTTTTCGTGCTTCTCGTTGTCGATCGCGCCTCTCCACCCCCAGAGTTAAATACATCGATAAACGCTTTGAAGACTATCAAGAATTACTCCAACCTTTAATGGCATTTTTCACCGAAAGAGGTCGTCTTCCCCTACCAGGAGAATTACCCCAAGAAGCGGAAATCAAAGCCGAATTTGGCAGAATTAATCGTGCTTTTCAAGTAATTTTACAAGCGACAGACCAACAGGAGTGGGATATGATTACCGAAAAACGTTACTCAGATTTACTCCTTTATCTTGCCTTACAAAATTTCAATGAATCTCCGAAATTAAAAGATATTCCTTCAGTTATTCAAAGGGATATTAAAGCACTTTTTGGTAGTTATAGAAATGCCAAAGAAGCCGCCGAAGGAATGTTGTTTAGTTTGGGGAATTTAAACATTATAGATAAATGCTGTGAAGCCAGTCAAATTGGAAGTAAACGTGCTAATGCTCTTTACGTTCACGTTTCCGCTTTGCCAGAACTTGACTATCGTTTGAGAATTTACGAAGGTTGCGCTAGTAGAACTATTGGTCGCATGGATAGCGCAACTTTAATTAAATTTCATACCAAACAACCGAAGATTTCCTATCTATTTTATCCCTATTTTGATACCGATCCTCATCCAGCTTTACACAGGAGTATGCACATTGATTTAAGAGATTTGCACGTTAGTTATCGAGATTATTCTGATTCAAATGATCCTCCTGTTTGGCATCGGAAAGAAACTGTTTTAACTCCTGATTACCCAGAGTATGAAAAGTTTGCTAAACTCAGTCAACAGGAAGAAAATTGGGGATTATTTGATGATTTAAATAGTATTAGAACTCGGAAAGGTTGGCAACGTTGTTTGGATGAACATTGTGCAGAAATCCGCAATTATCGATTGTATTGGCAGAAAGATGCTGACCCTTATCGCTTGAAGTTGGCGCAGTCTGCTAAAAAAGCACGGCAAAAAAGTAAAATGGTTGTTGCCAGTGATGAAATTTCGATGGAAGGTTAGCTGTGGCAGAATCACCTGCTCATTCGTTTGGTCAAAAACTGGGTGAGTTTTTGGAAATACTTGTAGAACATTTGCTAATTCCAGTAGCTACCAAGCATGGACTATATATAGATAGAAAGGGTTTGCGTCCAGCGAGAAAAAACCTCAAGAAAGCCACCTGGACTGATAAATACGGCAGTAAGCATGACCTAGATTTTGTGTTGGAACGTGGAGGTAGTGATAGCAAATTAGGAGCTCCAATAGCATTTATAGAGGCTGCTTGGCGCAAAGGCACAAGACATTCAAAAAATAACTGAGCGGATTGAAATTATTCAGGAAATGATTAAGCTGAAACAGCAAGACGTTGATCGATTTATCCAAACATTAGAAAATTCCATTACGAGGCAGATAATTTCCTTGCGAGTACTTCCCCTTCACGGAAGAGCATTTGAGCAAAATTCTGTGTTAGAAGCGATCGACTTCGTGGCAAATTATAGTGCAACTGCTGTTGATACTCCAGTGCTAAAGTTTGAGATTGAGATTAGCTATTGTAATGGAGACAAGATCCAAGCGATAATATCTGACAAAAATAATGTGCTGACTTTTCTGAATAATTACTTGCCAGTTACTCCTCCTTGAGCGGTTGCTATTTATTAAAATATATCCAGAAATACAACATTTTCATTGTTAGTAAATAGTTAAAAATATGACAGATAATTTCACTTGTATAGATCTTTTTTGTGGCGCTGGGGGATTAACAGAAGGTTTTCGTAAGGCTGGTTTTACCTCCACTTTTGCAGTTGATTGTGATGAGCAAGCGGTAGAAACTTTTCGCTATAATCACCCTGATACTGTTTGCTTACATCGCGATGTTCGATCTTTAAGCGGGAAAGAAATTCTTCATGCAGCTAATCTCACCCCTGGAGATGTTGATGTTCTTTGCGGTGGGCCACCTTGTCAAGGCTACAGTCTTGCAGGTTTGAGAATTACTGACGACCCAAAAAATAGCCTCTTCCTTGATTTTGTGCGCTTAACTAAGGAGTTACAACCCAGAGTAGTGTTGTTTGAAAATGTCGAGGGTATTAAGTCTATGCAAGGGGGAAATGTTGTTAGTGCGATCGAGCGAGAGTTTGAGCAAATTGGATATTATTGTGAGGCGCGTGTGCTCAATGCTGCTGACTATGGAGTACCACAACATCGACCACGTTTTATTTTGCTGGCAGTTCCCCAGGATGGCGCTATAATATCTTTTCCCCAAGCAACTCACGCACCTTTTAATCAACAGCAACAACTTCATTTGTTTGAGAAAATTCCCTTACCTTATGTAACTGCATGGGAAGCACTTTCTGACCTTCCAATGATAGTTGCTGGAGAAGGTGCAGAAGAATTAATACATAGTGGTAAATACTATTTTTCCTATCAACGCGATCGTCAAGGTAATCGCTTTCCAGGTAAAATTTTTAACCATCGTGCTACTAAACATAGTGAGCGAATTCAGACTCGTTATGCTCAAATCCCCGAAGGTGGTGATAATCGATTATTGCCGGATGAGTTGCGAACAAAAAAACGTAATGTTTGGAAGATCGATCGCCTAAAACCGTCCCGAACAGTAACTTGCAATCACAGAACAGATATTATTCATCCCATACTTCCTAGAGGCACAACTGTTCGGGAAGCTGCACGACTTCAGTCTTTTGATGATGATTACCGATTTTTTGGGAATCTGACTCGTAAGGCTAAATGGTTAACACAAGACGATCAAGTTGGAAATGCAGTACCACCATTGTTGGCTAATGCCCTAGCAATCCAAATTAAACACATATTGACAGAAAAAATTAAAGTTAATTCTGTAGCTTAGTTCCTCCTTTGTTTAGCTAATTCTAACCAATGTTCAATTCCTTTTTTGCTGGGTTGTCCTGATGCGGTAAATGTCCAAATTTCTCTTTTATTTTGGGGGCCATAACTAATATGAATTGGTTGATCGACACCGTAAAAATAAAGTGAGTCAAAGGGCAATTTTTCTGCTAAAATCCAGTCGATAACGCGATCGCTCCCCACCCCCAAAATCAAAAAATCACAAGCAGCACCCAACCTTTTACAGTAATACTTCCCATTCTGATTCATTTCATAAGCTAAATGTTGGTCAATTTCTGGCGCAACTCGACCATTTTTTAAACCTGTTTCCGGGTCTTTTTTGGCTAAATACTTTTTCAAATCTTTTGAGCAAAAACCGTAGGTTAGCCGAAAGTTTTCCCTGCCAAAATAATCGATGATTGGATCTAAAATCACACAGTTTAGATCTGATAACGCTGGCAATGTCTCTGCGTAGTTATCGGGATAGGGATTAATTTTATCAGCATACTTACGGTAAGTTTGCGTACAAGTACAGAAGTCTTCGATCGTGAAGTATTTTCCCAAACTAATTTCTGCCATATTCCCAAAACAGTTTTTTGATTATCCATTATAAACAGTGAAACGCAAAACTGCTAATTTTAGCTCTTAGATCTGAAAATGGCAGTACCCGCTGGGGTATTTTTTTACTTTAAAATGTTAGCTAAAATAGCTTATTTGAGTTTCGATCGAGCTAAAAAACAGAACATTAATTTCTGAAAAATATCCAAAATTATCCTGATATTAAAAAGCTGAATGAGAAAAAGGTTGTGTTAATTGAATAGTCGATTAATAAATCACGATCGATTAGTTTAATAATTTGAGGAAACCTAATAATGACTGATGCGAATCATGCCAACGGCAATTTGTTTTACTATGCCGATGGTAAAAAAATTCTTTTAAATCCTTCACGTCATTTCGTTGCCATACAAACAGATACAAAGAATCTCAGAGAAATGAGTATTGCTAATTCTTTGTCTTCTGTAACTGGTGTCAATCAAGTAGTAGAATTGCCACAGTATAAACTGGCAGTGGTCAAAGTTCCTGAGACCACAGGCATGGCTGGAATGACAGCACCGATCGAAACTGTGAATTTCTTTGTCAACTCTCAGCCCGATCTCACACCTGGACCATCTGTATATGAAGTTACCAATACTTCTGTAGAAGAAGGGTTGGTTCCAGTGGGAGAAATCTTGGTCAAATTTCATTCTGATGTTTCGGAACAGGCAAAATCTCAGCTGTTAGCAGAAAATAATCTGCAAATTAAACAATCTGACTATCCAGAACCAGGTTCCTATTTGGTAAGTACAGAAAACCTGGGGGAAACCGTAGCGATCGCCAACAAACTGCACGAAAGCGACGTGGTGGAATTTGCTCAACCTAACTTTGTGCATTTACTACCTCGTTTGCAAGCTGTAGATTTGTTGGAGAAAGTGGCGGAAAATGGCGGTTCATTGAAAGCCGAAGTATCACCGACAGCGCCACCCACCGATCCGGGTTATGCTTCCCAGTGGGGTTTACCAAAGATCAAAGCACCAGAAGCTTTTGATATTTCAATGGGTAGTCCTGCAATTTCGATCGCCATTATTGACGAAGGTTGCGACCTCAGCCACGAAGACATTTCCTACAAACTTCCTGGCTACGATGCAGTTTATCGCACAGATAACCCGTCACCGCTGCCTAGAGATGGTCACGGTACTTCCTGCGCCGGAATTGCCGCAATGATTGCCAACAATGGCAAAGGCGGGTCGGGAGTTGCGCCCAAGTCAAAAGTGCTACCAGTTCGCATTGCCTACGGTAATGGTGGAGGTTGGGTAACTTCTGACGCGATCATTGCTGACGGTATTCGCACAGCAGTAAACCGCGGCGCAGATGTGCTTTCTAACTCTTGGGGTGGCGGTTCACCCAGTACAGCGATTACCAACGCTTTCAAATATGCTCAAAGCAACGGACGTGGTGGTAAAGGTTGTCCGATCGCAGCTGCAACTGGCAATGATGACGTGCGGGGAGTGATTTACCCTGCAAATCTTTCGCCCACCATTCCTGGCTTGATGGCAGTTGGTGCCAGCAACCAATGGGATCAACGTAAGAGTAAAACCAGTTTGGACGGCGAAAACTGGGGTTCCAACTACGGCCCTGAAGTTGATGTAGTAGCCCCAGGTGTAAAAATTTACACTACTGACATCATGGGTACAGCTGGTTACGGCAGCGGCAACTACGTGCCCAACTTTAACGGTACATCTTCAGCTACTCCCCATGTTGCAGGCTTAATGGGCTTGATCCTGGCAGTAGACCCAGATTTGCGTTCTTGGGAAGTAGAAGAAATTATCAAGCAAACAGCAGATCATTTGGGAACACCCGGACGCAATGAAGAGTTCGGTTTTGGACGGATTAACTGCCGTCGCGCCTTAGAAGCAGCTTCTCGGATTTGGTATCAAATTAGTGTTGTCCCGGAATTTTTGGGTACAGGTAAAGACTGCTATCTACGGATTAACCTGCGGATGTACAATCCGGGTATTAACACTGTGCGTCTGGATGGGTTGACGATCGGTTCCTACAGTCCAGACTGGAGTACTCAAGTCGATCGCTTTGAATACCGACCTAATCCAGGCAACGTTTTGGCACCTCGATCGACTCAAGATGTCCGCTTTAACCGAATTTTGCTCAAAGCTAATGGCAATCAGTCCGGTTGGAGTTACAGGTGGTCGATGAACTGGTCTTACACCTTCTGGCGACCTGGTGCCCCGCATTTACCTTTGTCCGCTGAATCTTTATCTGAAACCGCAGGACAAAAAGCAACTTCGATCGATGTGCGTGGCGATAGCAAAACAGCAGGTAAATCTGAGGTCAGCAGTTCTTCCTTTAACAATCAAGTTTCCCTGACCAACGGTAATGGCGCTACCGAGGGAATCGGCGATTTGATTTTTGTTGATTTACAAGCTAAAACAATCAAAATTGCTCTACGTTAACGCCTAAAACGGGGTGATAGGGAAAAGATTTCACTCTGACCGTTAACAGTATAAACTAGGAAAATAGGGCTGAGTGATATACTCAGTCCTGTTTTTTGTTTGAGAATATGCCCAATTATGCGAAATAAAAAATCGCGGTTATTTGTTTTAGCAATAGCTTGTACAGTAGCTTTAATGCTGGTAAATTGCCAAGCTGGTAGTGATACTAACCAGACTACTATTAATTCAACAACAACGGATAAACAAGTATTAGTTTATGGTTCCGGGGGTTCGCCAGTAAATTTAGAACCGGGAAATATTACTGATGGTAATTCGCTGATTGTTCAACAACAAATTTACGATCGCCTCTTAGAATTTAAACCAGGTACTACCGATTTACAACCAAGTTTAGCTACTTCTTGGTCAGTTTCCCCGGATGGTAAAACCTGGACTTTTAAACTGCGTCCGGGTGTGAAATTTCACGACGGTACTGATTTTGATGCTGAAGCAGTAAACTTTAATGTGGAACGTTGGTGGGATGCGAAAAACCCAAATGGTTATCGGAATGCTGGTAAAAGTTATGAAATTTGGCAGCAAATATTTGGCGGTTTTAAAGGAGATCCGAATTCCCTATTACAAGATTTTAAAATAGTAGATAAATCTACAATTCAATTTGTTTTAAAACAACCTTTTGCGGCTTTTCCCGCTGCTATTGGATCGGGATTTTTTGGTATGGCTAGTCCGACAGCCATTAAAAAAGCTGGTGCTAATTATGGTACTCCTAATTCGTTAGCTGTAGGAACAGGGCCATTTATATTTAAAGAATGGCGAACAGGCGATCGCGTTACCCTAGCCAAAAATCCGAATTACTGGCAAAAAGACTTCCCCAAAACCAATCAATTAGTAATTCGTTTTGTCACCGATCCCGCTGCTAGATTAGCTCAACTTCGCGCCGGACAAATTGATTTTACCGTCGATCTTGCACCGGATCAAATTAAAGAAATTCAAGGCGATACTAATTTAGTAGCTGTTCCCCGTCCTTCTTTTAATGTTGGTTATTTGGCGCTGAATACTAGTTACAAACCTTTGGCGGATGTGAGGGTGAGACAGGCGATCGATCTAGCAATCAACAAACAACAAATCGTTCAAGCATTTTGGGGAGACTTAGGCGAAACCTCACCCCATTTTCTCCCATCCATATTAAGTTGGGCGCAATCAAAAAATCTGACTAAACGCGAACAAAACCCCCAAAAAGCCAAAGAATTATTAACACAAGCTGGCTATCCAAATGGATTTGATTTAGAACTTTGGTATATGCCAGTTTCCCGTCCTTATTTTCCCACACCGAAACCGATCGCGGAAGCTTTCGCCGCCGATTTAAGTGCTGTTGGCATTCGTGTTAAACTTAATACCAAAGATTGGGCAGCTTACATTGCCGATCGCAAAAAATCCCCAGGTTTTCAAGCATTTATGTTAGGTTGGACAGCTGATTATGGCGACCCTGATAGTTTTTATTACCCTCATTTTGGCCCCGGTGGAACTGTAGATATAGGAAATTGGAAAAACGCCAAAGTTATCCAACTTTTAAACCAAGGTAGGGCGACAGGAGAACAAGCAGCAAGAGCAAAAATTTATGCCCAAGTTGATGAAATTTTACATCAAGAAGCTGTACGTCTACCAATAGTACATTCTCAACCATTATTAGCAAAAAGAAAGAACATTGAAGGTTGGCTTCCCAGTCCTTTAGGTAGCGAAAACTTTACCAGAATAGAAAAGAAATGATAATTAAAAATTAGCAAAGCTGGATATGGGCAGGTTTTGAATCTTATATTATTTCTGGGTATTTCGATCTTTTGGTTAAACCTGCCCCTAGCTATTGCTATAAACTAATTGTCTAAACATTAGAACAGAAAAATGTTATTGTAGGGGCGGGTTTAGCAATTAATACTTGCACCTCACAAAAAATTTCTCAACAAAACCCGCCCTCCACCATGCAATAGCGATCGAGATTGAATATAAACCATGTTTAAATACATTTTAAAACGCTTACTAAGTCTGCTTCCAGTTCTCATCGGAATCACTCTTTTAGTATTCACATTGCTGCATTTAATTCCCGGAGATCCAGCAGTGGTATTATTAGGAGAAAGAGCGACACCAGAACAAATAGAATCCCTCAGAGAACAATTAGGATTGAATCAACCATTACCGATTCAATATTTTAACTTTTTATTTAATGTAATTCGCTTCGACTTTGGCAAAAGTATTATCAGCGGTATTCCGATTATTGATGAAATAAAAACCCGTTGGCCTGCAACATTTGAATTAGCAGTAGCAGCAATGTTAATTGCCCTAATTTTAGGAATTCCTGCCGGAATTTTTGCCGCAGTTCGGAAAAATAGCTGGTTAGATAACCTATTAATGAGTAGTTCCTTAATAGGAGTATCTTTGCCAGTTTATTGGTTAGGATTATTGTTAATTTATCTATTTGCCGTCAACTTACAAATTCTTCCTCCTAGCGGCAGAATTAGCGTTGAAGCAGGATTTAATTTTCAACCAATCACAGGTTTTTTTATTTTAGATTCTTTGCTTAGATTGGATTTTAAAACTTTACAAGATGTACTATCTCATTTAATTTTACCAGCCATAACATTAGGAACAATACCTTTAGCAATTATTGCTAGAATTACCAGAAGTTCGATGTTAGAAGTATTATCACAAGATTATATTCGTACTGCGAGAGCCAAAGGAGTTCCTGAATATTTCGTTATCTTAAAACACGCTTTAAAAAATGCTTTTCTGCCAATTAGTACCACTGTTGGGTTACAATTTGGGACTTTACTTGGTGGGGCAATTCTCACCGAAACAATTTTCTCCTGGCCCGGAATTGGTTCTTGGATTTATGAGGGAATTTTAGCGAGAGACTATCCAGTTGTGCAGGGAGGAGTAATTTTTGTATCTATAACTTTTGTGTTAATTAACTTGTTAGTGGATTTATCATATACTTTCTTAGATCCCAGAATTCAGTTTAGATAAAGAGAACAGTCTTCATCTGTGTTTATCTGTGTTCATCTGTGGACATCTGTGGTTAAAAAAATCCTAAAAATGGTGCAAAAATCCTGGCAACGCTTTCTGCAATCTACATCCGGCAAAATTGGTTTAATTTTAACCATTGCGATCGTACTATTGTCCCTTTTAGCGCCAATCCTTCATCCTTACGATCCGGCTACCGATCGCAATTTTACCGCACGTTTAAAACCTCCTAGCATTGAACATTGGTTTGGTACTGATGGATTAGGAAGAGATATTTTAGTATTAGTTTGGTATGGAATGCGAACCTCTCTGACTGTTGGGTTAATTTCGGTAGGAATAGGATTAGTAATTGGCTTAATTTTAGGATTAATGGCTGGATATTTTCGGGGGAAATTTGATACAGTAATTAGTTGGGTAACGGATATACTTTTGGCTTTTCCTTCTATTTTATTGGCAATTGCGATCGTCACCGTCACCGGCCCAAGTTTACCCAGTGTAATGTTAGCAGTAGGAATCGTCCAAATTCCGATTTATATTCGCTTAACTCGTAGCATGGTACTCTCATTAAGAGAACAAGAATTTATCCAAGCAGTAAAAGCATTAGGTGCTTCTCCAAATCGAATTATTTTCAATCATATTTTCCCCAGTACACTTTCACCTTTAATCGTTCAAGCAACACTATCAATTGGTACAGCAACCTTAGAAGCAGCAGGGTTAGGATTTTTAGGATTAGGAGCACAACCACCAACACCAGAATTAGGCACAATGTTAGCTGATGCTTTCAAAGGTGGTTATTCTTTAACCTATCCTTGGACAACAATTTTCCCCGGTTTATTTATTACTTTAACCGTCCTAGCCTTCAATCTTTTAGGAGACGGTTTAAGAGATAGTTTAGATCCTCGTTCTTAGGGACTGGGGACTGGGGATTGGGGACTGGGGACTGGGGACTGGGGATTGGGGACTGGGGATTGGGGGATGATGAATAGGTAATGTCAGCGGGTTTTTAGGGATAATTTTATAAAAAAAATTGGTAATAATTATTAAAGGCCTCCGATCATCGTCCCTAGTCCCCAGTCCCCAGTCCCCAATCCCCAATCCCCAATCCCCAAATATCATGGAAGAAAGAGGCTTTGAATCCCTAGAGTTTTACCAAGATAGTTTAAAGTTAGTCAAAGCTGCTTATAGATTGGCAAATAGTTTACCTGTTTATGAACGCTATAATCTCAGCGATCAATTGCGACGATGTGCCTGTAGCATTGTGTTAAATATTGCCGAGGGATATGCACGCTATCATTATTTAGACCGCTTGCGTTTTATGTACATAGCTCGTGGTTCATTGGGAGAAACCATTAGTGCTTTTATGATTGCTGAAAGTGTGGGGTATTGCACTAAAGAACAATTGAATTGGGTGATTCAACTTAAAGAGCAAATCGAAAAGAAACTTAACGGTTACTGCCGTTTTATCCGTTCCCAAAAACAAGGACGGGACGAATATGGTAACAAGTATATAGATAATTAAGTATCAGGGATAATCGATGAGGAAAAGAGTAATCAAAAAAAGATTTTCCCAGTCCCCAGTCCCCAGTCCCCAGTCCCCAATCCCCAATCCCCAGTCCCCAGTCCCCAATCCCCAATCAATCTAAATCGAATTGACCAACAGTAACGGCACAAAAGGCAAAAGCTAACACAATTGGAATTGGACATTTCATCACAACACTAGCAATTGTGGCACTAATTGTGGCGATTACAGCAGCGATCGCCCAAATTCTTTCTTGCGGACTCAAACCTTTTTTATCTTTAATTTCTCTTAATTCTCCGTTCGGAATTGGTTCCGGCATTACGGCATTGGGAGGAAAAGCCCAATAAGTATTTTTACCATCAATTACTAAATCTGTCCAACCGTTATCTTCACACCATTGGTTAACCCATTCATCAGCAAAATGTTTCATTTCAATTCCTCCCAATCCGGCAATAGAGTTAAGTTATCTAGCGATCGCTAACAGCACAGCACCATTAGCGAACAAAAATCAGTAATGTTAACTTCCTTGAATAGTTAGAAAACTGTTACAACGCTGTTTACCAACGCCGTGTTCTGAACAGGTTAGCAAAAGCTAGACTTATATCAAAGTAAAAGATACCAAATGTAATGAACGGATTACCGAACATTAAGAAAACTTGAGAACTGCGATAACTAAAGTTAAGAAAAGTTACCGCTGAACAGACTAAAATTGATACAAAATGAAATACTAATTACTTCTGCGTAATTGAGGTGTTCCCATGACTGCTACCACTTCCAATGTCACGATAGAAACAACTAAGCCCCCGAAGTTAGAAGTAATTGGCATGACTAAGCGGTTTGGTAATATGACCGCATTAGACAATGTTTCGATTACTCTCAAACCAGGAACATTCCATGCTTTACTGGGAGAGAATGGCGCAGGTAAAAGCACTTTGGTTAAGTGCATCATGGGTTTTTATACTGCTGATAGCGGCAAAGTATTAATTAATCAACAACCGCAAAAAATCACCAGTCCTCGTGATGCCCATAAATACGGGATTGGCATGGTGTATCAACATTTTACCTCCATTCCGGCAATGACAGTGGCAGAAAATTTGGTACTGTCTTGTTTAGAAGGGCCAAATATTATTAATTGGGATGCAGAATACGATCGCCTCCTCTTATTCATGAACTCCGCACCTTTTCATCTTGACTTACACACACCAATTTATCAATTAGCCGCCGGACAGAAACAAAAATTAGAAATCCTCAAACAGCTGTATCTCAAAAGTCGTATTTTGATTTTAGATGAACCTACTTCAGTCTTAACTCCCCAAGAAGCAGATGAAATTTTAGGGTTATTACGAGAAGAAGTAATCGCCGAAAAATTAAGCGTATTGATGATCAGTCATAAGTTCCGAGAAGTTACCGCTTTTGCTGACGAAGTAACAGTATTACGTAAAGGAAAATTGGCAGGTTACGGAACAATAAAAAATCTCTCGGTTTCCGATATGGCTGAGATGATGATGGGAGAAAAAAGCGAATCTCAACCAGTGGAAAAACAAGCAACTGTTGCCAAAGTTCCGGTATTAGAAATTAGGAATTTGCATACTAATAAAGATAACGGATTAGTAGGTATTTCTGGAGTAAATCTGGTAGTTCACGCTGGGGAAATCGTGGGAATTGCAGGTGTTTCCGGCAATGGTCAAAAAGAATTAGTAGAAGTATTAGCAGGTCAACGTGCGGCAACTGCGGGAGAGATTTTGGTAAATGGGGAAAATTACAAAGCAACTCGCGCCGAAATGTACAAACATCAGATTTTCTCTTTGCCGGAAGAACCGTTGAAAAATGCCTGTGTTCCTAATATGAGTGTGGCGGAAAATTTGGCTTTACGGACTTTCGATCGACCTCCCCAAGCTGTAGGTAGTTGGTTATTAATTAACCAAGTTATTCGGCAAGTTGCCCAAGGTTTAATTCAGCAATTTTCCATCAAAACACCTTCACCAGAAACCCCCATAGTTAACCTTTCCGGTGGAAATGTCCAGCGCACAGTTTTAGCTAGAGAACTATCATCAGAAAAAGTCAAATTGTTGATTGCTGCTAATCCCTGTTTTGGTTTAGATTTTTCCGCAGTAAGTTTCATTCACGACCAAATTGTAGACGCAAGAAATCGCGGAGTAGCTATTCTCTTAGTCAGCGAAGATTTAGACGAAATTCTCAAAATTGCCGATCGCGTCCTCGTACTCAGCGAAGGTAAATTCTTTTACGAAAGTGCGATCGTCGATGCCGATGTCGTAGAAATTGGTAAACGCATGGCAGGACACTAGGGGCAGAGGGGCAGAGGGGCAGAGGGGCAGAGGGGCAGAGGGGCAGAGGGGCAGAGGGGCAGAGGGGCAGAGGGGCAGAGGGGCAGAGGGGCAGAGGGGCAGGGGGGCAGAGGGGCAGAGGGGCAGAGGGGAGGAAAACTTAAAACTCAAAACTTTCCCCAGTCCCCAATCCCCAATCCCCAATCCCCAGTCCCTACATTAAGAAATATAAACCCTGAATAACTGAAAATTACCTAAAGCTTTTGGGCAAAACTCGATACCGTAAGTAAAGTGTTAACTAGTGCCTTAATTGGCTGCGGCTGAGTGAATACTCAGCAGTAACTTAACACTTGGAGTTGGAAGGTACAGACGATGACTGAATCTGTGTTGCAGCAGGATCGAGGTAATTCCGCGATCGTCCCTGTAGATATTATCCGTCGCTTGGTGTGGAAGATTGCGATCGCCACTTTCCTGTTGATGGCGGTGGGAAGTGCGACACGGGTAATGAATGCCGGATTAGCTTGCCCTGATTGGCCTTTGTGCTATGGTCAATTAGTGCCCAGTCAACAAATGAACCTGCAAGTTTTTTTAGAATGGTTTCATCGGTTGGATGCGGCGTTAGTGGGGATTAGTGCGATCGTCCTAGTAGGATTATCCTGGTGGTATCGCCAACAAATACCCAAATGGTTGCCTTGGGCATCATTATTCGCCCTCTTCCTAATAGTTTTCCAAGGTATTCTTGGAGGTTTAACTGTTACTCAACTATTGCGATTCGATATCGTTACCGCACACTTGGGAACAGCACTGTTATTTTTTGTTACCCTGTTAGTAATCGGCACCTCACTTTTGCCATACAAAGGCACAAATACCGCGAAAAAATTAGCTTGGATTAGCTTAGTTGCTGCCTTTTTGATTTATCTCCAAAGTCTTTTAGGCGCTTTAGTAGGTTCACAATGGGCGCTACATCAATGTTTATCCGAGTCTAGTTTATGTACAGTGATGAATAGTCACATTGCTGGGGTTGTTCCCGCAACTTTGGGAGTTTTAGCAGTAGTAATTGTAGCATGGCGCACAGCAGGACTACACCCAAATTTGCGATTTTTAGCTAACGTTTCTGGCGCTTTGCTGGTATGCCAAATTGCTTTAGGAGTCGCCACTTTGCGGTTGCGGTTACAAGTAGAACCATTAACAGTATCTCACCAAGCGATCGGTGCAGCTTTACTGGCAACTCTGGTAATTTTCAGCGTTTTAGCATGGCGCGACAGCAAGTTAGTAGTAAATGGATAATTGGCGATTAGTAATTGGGAAAACTTTACTATTCATCCTTTCCCAATTACCGATCGCCAATTAGTAATTAGTGAATAACAAAGGACATTAGAATTCATGCAAGAACTTATTGCAACTGGGGTTACTCGTCATCATCAAAACTTTAAAGAAGTAATGCAAAGCTATTACCAATTGACGAAACCTCGGATTATTCCACTACTATTAATCACTACATCAGCTAGTATGTGGATGGCATCAAATGGCAGAGTCAATCCCTTATTATTGGTAGTAACTTTATTGGGTGGAACTCTGGCAGCAGCATCAGCCCAAACCTTAAATTGCATTTACGATCGCGATATTGATTATACAATGGAACGCACTCGCAAGCGTCCAATTCCTTCGGGAAAAGTTCAAACTCGCCACGCACTTATTTTTGCGATCGTCCTTGCCGTTTTATCCTTCACATTGCTAACAGTTTTCGCCAATTTATTAGCCGCTTTGTTAGCAATGTCCGGCATAGTTTTCTACATGGGAGTTTACACTCATTTTCTCAAACGTCATACTACCCAAAATATCGTGATTGGTGGTGCTGCTGGGGCAATTCCCGCTTTAGTAGGATGGGCAGCTGTTACGGGTGATTTAAATTGGTCAGCGTGGATGTTATTCGCTATAGTTTTCTTGTGGACACCGCCACATTTTTGGGCATTAGCATTAATGATTCGGGAAGATTACGCTAAAGTTGGCATTCCCATGTTACCAGTAATCGTAGGAGAAGAAGAGACAACCAAGCAAATTTGGGTTTACACTTTAATCATGGTGGCATCAACTTTTCTACTAATTTATCCTTTGGGAACAGTGGGGATAGTTTATGGTGCGATCGCAACTATTTTAGGATGGAAATTCATTCAAAAATCTTGGCAATTATTACACAATCCCAGTGATATTCCCTTAGCGCGATCTACCTTCAAATATTCCATCATCTACATGATGTTACTCTGTTTAGGAATCGTCGTTGACACCTTACCTGAAACTCATTCCTTAACCGCAACTATAGCCGAAAACTTGCAAACCATAATCAGCGCCATCCCAATTTTCCAATAATCAGCAATGTAGCAATATAGGGTGCGTTACGCTTTCGCTAACGCACCATCCCCTTATATTTTGAATATAATCAAATAAATGTGCCAAATTATTTAAAATTATGACTCAAGAATTAATGGATTTAAGAACCAGCATCTTAGAAGGAAGATATGAAGATGCTTTGGCAATAGTTGATGAACTAGAAGGAATGAGTAAACAGGCAGTTATAGCTAACATCCAAGCTTTTTTAGATCGAATGCTCACCCATTTAATTAAAAATCAAGTTGAACAAAGATTAACAAATTCCTGGGCAGCTTCAATTTCTGATTCTATCATCAAAATTAAGCGCCTGAATCTGAAAGAAAATAAAACTTCTTACTACGTCAAAATTGATGATTGGGATGAGATGTTGGAAGAGTCATTTAATGCGGCAATTATTGCCGCAACTGTAGAAGTAATGGAAGGACAATTAAGTATGTTTCAGCTATCTGAAATGGTAGACCAGAATCTAATTAAAAATACGGCAAAAAATTTCCTAGAATTAACTTATGTTCATTCAGCTAAAGAGTTACCTGGCGTTATTCCTAATTATTTAGCAGAACTCCCTGGTGGCGAAAATTGGAAAGAAGGTAGGCGGTAAACGGATGCGACTACTCATTAAACATTAACCTCTGCAACTATCGCCTCTGCTGGTAATTGAATCGCATCGGGTTGTAAATAAAGTTCAATAGCTTCACGAATATTTTCTAAAGCTTCTTTTTGACTTTCTCCTGCGGAAGTACAGCCAGGTAATTCTGGACACCAAATTGCATAATCTCCTGTTTCTGGATCTGGTTCAATGATGACGCGCCATTTCATAATTTTACTTCCTCAACTCGCACTTTAATAATAACTGAATTGGGCAAAACAGCCGATAATAATTACAAAACGTTCCTTAAATCTATCTACCGAAAGAGAGAATTTATCTAATAACTTACGGCAAAAGAATCTCCATCTAGAGAACGGTTTACTCATGTGTCAAATCAAGTACAAATAAGATATTAAAACTCATGGAGTTGTGTTCTATGAAACTGAATTATTTTACAAAAGTAGCACGGAAAATCGCTACAGTTCTGTTTTGTGTATGTGCGATCGCCTTCACTTGGCAAGGCGCATTCCTCACCAACAGCGCCGCCATCGCTGCACCTGCAACAAACTTAATTGCAGCAGCAGATAACCCCACTGAATTTGCTGAAGGGCACAAAAGCTTTGTTAGAGATGCCGCAGACAAAGTGAAGGAAACAGCAAACGAAAATGCCAGAAAAGTCGATCGAGCAACAGACAACGGTAGTTTCGTTGAACGGAAAGCCAAAAGCGATCGCGATTTCATCGAAAAAAGAGCCAATGAAGATGCAGAAAGAACTCAAGAAGCGATCGACAAATCAACCAACGTTTTTGAGCGCACCGTTGAAGGCATCAAAGACGCTTTTGGTGGCTAGAAACTGAAAGCTTTTAAACTATTCGTAGGGTGCGTTAGTGACAACGTAACGCACCATTCCACTATATTTGGCGACATTTTATTTAAATTCCGATAAAGTAGAGAGTAAATGCTACTCAAAAAACTAAAAATGTTGACTAATTATATTCATGTTGCCATGCAAAAAGCAACTTATGAATTGCTAGAAGATGGTACTTTCTACGGCGAAATTCCTGAGTGCCCAGGTGTATTGGCAAATGCTAATACCTTGGAAGCTTGTCGCGAAGAATTGCAAGATGCTTTGGAAGGATGGATTATTTTAGGATTGCGTTTAGGTCATAATTTGCCAATACTAGATGATATTGACCTGAATAACACCAAAGAGGTTACCTAATGCCAGTATTTGGGCCAATTAGTCGCCGGGATTTAATTTACCACTTAAGACAAGCAGGGTTTGATGGGCCTTACCCTGGTGGCAAGCATCAGTATATGGTAAAAGAAGAGTTAAAATTGACAATTCCTAACCCAGATAAGGGAGATATTAGCAGAGGTTTAGTAGCTAAGATTTTACGTCAAGCAAACATCAGTATAGATGAATGGGAGTTACTCTAAATTGGATAGAGTGGGATTGCATCATTTTCAAACACTAACCTCTGCATAAACTTTAGAACTTTTTACTATTAAATGGTAGAAGACTTAAGTTTTGACATTAGAGCAGATATTCTTTTCCTTCTTCCATCTACTCTAATGCTCCATACTGCTCTGGGTAATTGTCCAATTGGAGCAGTCAAAGTGAATGTGAGTTCTTCATAAAGCTTCCAATTACCTTTAACACGCCATCCAACGCGCTCTCCAAAATTTTTCCAATTTTTATTATCTAGATTAGGATTCCCACCCACGCTCTGCCAAATTTGATTTGTAACACTAAATCCAAAGCGCCCGTTGCTATATTTTACCCATAATTGATCTATAGTGTGTAAGTCTACAGATGGAAAACTTAACAGGTCTTTATCTCTGAGGTAGCGTTCTTTTTCACGACCAGCTATTTTGAGCATGACAATCCAAGTTTCCTGATCAGCTTCTTTCCATTTTCCAGTTGCCAACAAATCTCGTAATTTTGTGTAATCTATACCTACTTCTGAACTTAAGTTATCAGGTTGCGGAGCATTCCCTTTTTCTAGTTCTTTAATGCGCTGGGATACCTCTTGATATTCATTTGTTTTTCCTTGTTTCAGGTATAAATTTGCAGCTTCTTGAAAATCCTCAATAGCTTCCTGATTCTTTCCAAGCCTACAGTAAGCAATACCACGAAATTTGTAAGCCTCAGTATTATCAGGATTAATGCGAATTACCTTATTGAAACAGTCTATTGCTTCTCTGTACTTGCCTCGTTGTCCATTCTCTAGCCCTTGCTTGTAATAAATGTTGCTTTCTAGGTCTTTAAGAACTTCCTGAGCAGATTGATATCGTTCTTTCACAGAATCTTGAATCAATTTATCTAAAACTTGCTCCAATTGATTGCTAACATTATTAGTACTTGGCAAATACTTTTTCCATAACCAACTACGGTTTAGAGCATCATAGAGGTTATCATAAATATCTGGCAAACAATTAGTTAATAACCTAAGACAAGTTACACCCAAACTATATAAATCACTAGCGGGAAAAACTTGACCGCGCATTTGTTCCATTGGCGCATATCCAGAAGTACCAACCATCGTCCCAAGTTTACTTAAAACTGTTCCCGTCACCTGTTTAGAAACACCAAAATCAATTAACATTAACTTGCCATCTTGACGACGCATAATATTTTCTGGTTTAATATCTCGGTGAATTACGCCTCGTTCATGAACAAACTGCAAAACAGGTAACAATTCATGCAATAATTGTGTAATCTTTTTCTCGCTAAAAGCTCCTTGTTGATGCAATTCCTGTAGTAAATTTTGCCCTTGAATAAACTCTTGTACTAAATACAAACGTTTATTATCTTCAAAATAAGCAATTAATCTGGGAATTTGGGGATGTTCGCCTAAATCAAATAATCGTTTTGCTTCTTGTTTAAACAGTTCTGTTGCTTTTTCGAGTGCTGCTGTTCCTTCAACTTGAGGCACAAATTGCTTAATTACACAAGCATCATTCATTTTATGAGTATCTATAGCCTCATAAGTTCTCCCAAATCCTCCTTCGCCCAAAAGTTGCAACACTCGAAAGCGATTTTTAAATAAAGAATTGAGAGATTGAGAACCGCAACTTTGGCAAAAATTATTACTATCAAGATTGAACGGATTCGAGCAACTGGGATTAGAACAGTAAAGCATATTTGATAATTATTTGATTGTTTCACGAAGTAAACGAATGATTTTTGGACGGTTTTCTTGATCGCGAAAATGACAACGAACAGCATCACGAACCATTTCTCGCAAAGTGTCTAAATCATCAGCTTGAGTGAAAATTGATTCACCTAAAGCTTGAGCATTGTATCCACCATCTGGATCGTCTTCTACTAAAAATACAATTTCAGTCATAGTGGGATTATTTGAGCGATCGCAATTTAATAATAACAAAAAATGGTTACAGTGCTGTGCGCGTATCGCACCCCAAAACCCAGCCATGCTAAACTAAAAACAGTGAATTGATAATAACCATGAATCCTTCACCAACCACAGACTTACTAAAATCCGCAGATTACACTACCAGACATAAACAACTAATAGAACAGTTGCGTAGTTTCTTAGGCGGATCGATCGAAAATGTTAATATCTGGCTAAACTCCCCACATCCTTATTTAGAAAATCGTACACCCCAATCTTTCATCAATGAAGGCAAAATTGAAGTAGTCGAATATCTTGCTTGGGCAATGGAAACAGGACAACCTTGGTAAGAATAATTGTGCTCACAGGTAACGAACTTAGAACAACGCTTAATGCACTTCCTACCTTATCTTCTCAAGGAGAAGTTTGTCGCGTAATTCATATTAGATATGCCAACACTGCTTTATCTTCTATTGGCTCTCTCAGAAAAGGTGGCAGATACAATTTAGCTCAAGCATTTTCTGCACTATATTTAAGTGCAAGTCCTGTAACTGCTTTGCTAGAAGTAGAGGCTCTTGTTAGAGCAGGAACTCAATTCATTTCCCTGGCAAAATTGTACTTTCAATCTATTATCAAATTAACTCAATTCTCGATCTGACTAATCTCGATAATCAAATAGTATTAGGAACCAACTTACAAGAACTAACAGGAAATTGGTTATTAATGAATGCCCAAGGACAAATTGCCCCTACACAAATCTTGGGAGAAACTGCTTATAATTTACAAAATATCGAAGCCTTAAAAGTTCCCTCAGCCCGCGATCCTAACACTTATAATTTAGTGATTTTTCCCGATCGCCTCACCAACAACAGCCTTTTGCGAGTCTACGACGACTCCGGCACCATTAACGCACAGCTTCCTTAACCCACAACTCAACCTCGCTACAATAAAATTAAAGATTGTTGCGAATTATTAAATTGGGACAAATATGGCTCCCGCAGTGATTATCCAAAATCTCCAAAAAAGCTACGGCGACACCAAAGCCGTGAAGGATGTATCCTTTCAAGTAGAACCGGGAGAAATCTTTGGTCTTTTAGGGCCAAACGGTGCAGGCAAAACTACTACAATTAGATGTCTGTGTACCTTGGCGATGCCAGATGCAGGCAAAATCGAGGTTTCCGGCATTTCTGTAATTAACAACCCCAAGCTGGCGCGTCAACGCATCGGTTATGTCGCCCAAGAAGTCGCTCTCGACAAAATTCTCACGGGAAGGGAACTGTTGCAACTGCAAGCCGCACTCTACCATTTACCGGGTAAGTTCGCCAAAGAACGGATCGACGCAATGATCGATACTTTGGGTTTGCAGGAGTACGCTGATAAAAAATCTGGCACTTATTCCGGTGGTATCCGCAAGCGGTTAGACTTGGCAGCAGGGTTATTGCACAAACCGGATCTTTTGGTTTTGGATGAACCAACGGTAGGATTAGATATCGAAAGTAGAGTGGTAATGTGGGATATTCTCCGTCAGTTGCGCGATGCGGGAACTACGGTTTTACTCACTAGCCACTATTTGGAAGAGGTTGACGCTTTAGCCGATCGCGTCGCTATCATCGATAAAGGTGTGGTAATCGCTTCCGGTACGCCTTCCCAGTTGAAGGATCGCGTGGGTGGCGATCGCGTTACTCTCCGCATCCGCGAGTTTTCCCCAATGGAAGAAGCCGAAAAAGCTAAAGATATGTTGAAATCTCTGCCTTTTGTGCAAGAGGTGATTATTAATAACGCTCAGGGTAATTCTTTGAATTTGGTGGTAACTCCGCAAAATGATGCTTTAATCGTGATTCAGCAAGCTCTACAAGCGGCAGGTTTGCCTACTTTTGGAATTGCTCAATCTCGTCCTAGTTTGGATGATGTTTATCTGGCGGCTACTGGTAAAACTTTGATGGATGCTGAGTTGGCGGCTGTTAGTAGTCGGGATTTGAAGGCTGAGAAAAAGCAAAGTATGAAATAAGATTTTTTTTGAACCACGTTAGCGAAGCGAAACGCGCTAGCGTTTTAGACACGAAGAGCGCGAAGGAAAGAGAAGAAAATGAGTAGTACTTTAAGTCCGAAGTCTAATGTTAGTTTTGAGTCGGGTCAGGTTTCTGAGGTAAGTTCTTCTGGGTTTTTGGGGGAGTTTGTTCAGGAAACTTTGGCTTTGACTCGTCGGTTGTTTATTCAGCTGCAAAGGCGACCTTCTACTTTGATTGCTGGGGTGATTCAACCTCTGATTTGGTTGATTTTGTTTGGCGCTTTGTTTCAAAATGCTCCTAAAGGTTTGTTTGGTGAGAATACTAATTACGGTCAGTTTTTGGCGGCGGGGGTAATTGTTTTTACTGCTTTTAGTGGGGCGCTAAATGCTGGGTTGCCTGTGATGTTCGATCGCGAATTTGGCTTTTTGAACCGTTTGTTAGTTGCGCCTTTGGCTAGTCGGTATTCGATCGTTTTTGCTTCCGCAATCTTTATCATTACTCTTAGTGCTGTTCAGACGATCGCCATCATCGCCACTAGCGCCTTTTTAGGTGCAGGTTTACCTGATATCCTGGGTTTAAGCGTCATTGCAACAATCATCCTTTTGTTAGTATTAGGTGTCACTGCTTTAAGTTTAGGTTTGGCTTTTGCTTTACCCGGACATATCGAATTAATTGCCGTGATTTTTGTTACTAACTTACCTTTGTTGTTTGCTAGTACCGCTTTGGCTCCCCTGTCTTTTATGCCAAAATGGTTGCAAGTAATTTCTTCTCTCAATCCCCTAAGTTTTGCTATTGAACCCATTCGTTATCTCTATTTGCACAGCAATTGGAGTCTTGGTAGTGTAGTGATGCAAGCTCCTTGGGGTAATGTATCATTAGGCGGAACTCTTCTCGTACTTTTATTACTTGATGTAGCCGCATTTTTGAGCATTCAGCCTTTATTACGGCGGAGATTTGCGTAAAATAAAATCCTTTACGTAAACGATCGATCCAAAACTGTAGGGGCGGGTTTAGCCAAAAACTGGGAACGCAAAACAAATAACATTTAAGTCAAAACCCGCCCCCTCCCAAGTATCTCTAGCCATCATTTAGATAATCGATAATAATCTATGTAAATAGTGAGGAGGAATTTTTAAATGTCATTTAAGTCTCTCAGCAAAATAGCTTTAGGCTTATTAGCAGGAACAACTTTCTCTATTTTAGTATTGCCAGAAACCACTTTGGCTCAAAGTTTGATGACCGATCCGAGTCAAGAATATCAACAAGGTGGCGATCCGATTAATGGTGGTACAGGTCAACCTTTTAGTGTTTTTGATTTAATTCATCGCTCTAATTTGGGGTTAAATCGATCGATGGAAGATGTCACCAACGAACAAAAGGAAAATTTGGATGACGCAGCTACTCAGTTCCGCCTCAGACAACGGGAACGTTTGCAAATTCCTGACCGATGGATCGATCGCCTAAACCCCAACAATCCCACTGAAAACACAACTAACCCAAATCAGTAAGATTAACTATTGACATTTTCTCGTCGTAGGATTAATTTGTGAATTACTCCTACGACAGGGAATCAACTGCGACATCCAAAATAAATAAGATGGAGCAAAGTTTACCCTACAAGCAAAATAATAATTTGAATTCTGCCAAGCATTAAACTCAGTGGCTAAACAAATCTTTAAAAACACCGAGGTTGAAAGCTATCGACATCCCTTCGATCGTCGGGCACTAGCAAATCTAGAAAAAATGCCAGGGTTGTCGCTATTACTAAAAAAGATCAATGAATATGGTATCGATCGCTTATTAAGACTGCAAACGGTTGGAGCAGATTTCCGCATCACGGCTCATAACTTCCCTCGATTGGATCGGGCATTGCTAGAGGCTTGTAAAATTTTAGATGTGGCTTCAGTCCCCGAATTATACCTGTTTCGAGGTGTCGGCTCTATTGCTTCCTACGCGATCGGCGTTGAAAAGCCGATGATTGGCATTAACCTGGAGGCAATGGAATGGCTAACTCACGAGGAACTGCTATTTTTACTGGGACACCAACTTTCCCGAATTAAAGGAGGCTATTTAACCTATCAGCAGTTGGCAGCCGTTATGCCTTTTTTGAAAACTGTGATTAGCAGCACCACACTGGGACTTGGAGGATTAGCCGCTAATAGTGTCGAGATTGCACTGTATAACTGGATTGTGATGGCAAAATTTACTGGCGATCGTGCAGGCTTATTAGCCTGTCAAGATGTAGACGTTGCCCTCACAGCGTTAATCAAGTTAGGTGGATTGCCCGGTGAATACGTAACAGAAGCCGTAATCAGCGAATTTGAAGCTCAAGCCCGTCAGTTTGATACCAGTAAACTAAGTGGCTTAGATCAAATTACCAAAATTTTCAGCTTTATGGATCACGCAAATGCTTGGGCAGTGATGAGAGCAGCAGAACTGCTCAAATGGGTAGATTCAGGAGAGTATGATGGATGGATGCAATTTTATAGCTCATCAAGTTCCCATCACATTGATAGACCTAACCAGCCGTCACCGACTGGTTAGGAGAATCGAAACTCTGCGGAATATCATTCCAAATATTACAAACCAAGTGCTGCTAAAATATCTTGAGCATGATTAGCAGTATTCACATTCGCATCCACAAGAATTATTTTGCCACTGCCATCAATTACATAAGTAACTCGCTTGGCATAACCACCACCATCAACATCGTAAGCTTTAATAATTGCCCCATCAGTATCAGCTAACAAGGGAAAAGGTAAATTGAATTTTTCAGTGAATTTTTGGTGCGAAGTTTCATCATCCTTGCTGACACCTAATACCACGACATCTTTACCTTGGTAAGCTGCATAATTATCCCGGAAACTACAAGCTTGCTTCGTACAGCCGGGAGTATCATCTTTTGGATAAAAATACAATACCACTGTTTTCCCAGCCAAATCAGATAGTGAAACAGTATTACCATTCGTGTCTTTGGCTGTAAATGCTGGTGCATCTGTACCGACTGCTAAAGGCATAATTCTAGCTTCCTTCTGAGTAATCAATGGTTTCTCAATCTGAATTTTACAATATTTTACATTCAGTAACAGTGAGAATTTCTAGAGAACAGGTAACTGCTCCAGACAAAAAAGACTTATGATGATAAATAAACCTTGAGCGTTTCCTCCGCAACTCGAAATTATCAATGAACTCGCTAAAACAAACAGCAACTAATTCTCTTTCCTATCCCGAAAAAACCATTGAACGCGCAGAACGATCGCTCAGAGTATCCCCGTTCCGAATGCTGTTGTTTACCACTATGCGATCGCGAAGCGTAGACTTTCAAGAAATTACTGGTATTAATGGCAGCAAAAACCAATTCACCAAACGCCAACTCTCGGAATTAATTACAGATAACTCTTTACTGTGGCTGATTCAAGTCGGTGTCTTGCGTCGAGAAGTCGATGGACAAGGCATTACTAATAGCTTTCGTCTCACACCTCTGGGGCATGAAATCATTGACAAATTATCTGCTCAAAGTAATGAAATACCCGCTGCTTCTTGGGGCGATCGCATCTATCAGTTTTTAATTCGGTGGCTAAGATTACCTCTTTAAATAACTGAAATTTTTTCCTCTCAACCGGAAATCTGAAATCAGCACCCGAAAAATTTCTCAATTCTTTACCTAACTAACATTATGAAAGCAATTATGGTTGTGGGTACTACCTCCCACGCAGGAAAATCACTCTTAACCGCCGCACTCTGTCGCATCCTCTCCAGGCGAGGCTGGCGTTTAGCACCCTTCAAAGGTCAAAATATGGCTCTCAATGCCTACGTTACCGCTAATGGCGGCGAAATCGGTCACGCACAAGCAGTCCAAGCTTGGGCAGCTGGCATTACTCCCTCTGTGGAAATGAATCCGATTTTACTTAAGCCTCAAGGTGATATGACCTCTCAGATAATTATGAAGGGCAGACCTGTAGGCAAAACTTCGGCTTTAGAATACTATGAACAATATTTTCAAACAGGTTGGCAAGCAATTACTGAGTCTTTACAAGCCCTAAGTATAGAGTACGATTTAGTAATTTGTGAAGGTGCTGGTAGTCCGGCTGAAATTAACTTGAAACACCGCGATTTAACTAATATGCGGGTAGCTCGTCACTTGAATGCTAATACAATTTTGGTCGTCGATATCGATCGCGGTGGAGCTTTCGCCCATATTGTGGGTACATTGCAATTATTAGAACCAGAAGAACGGGCATTAATTAAAGGCATAGTTATCAACAAGTTTCGCGGACAACGCAGCATTTTGCAATCAGGAGTGGAATGGTTAGAAAAGTATATAAACATTCCTGTGATTGGTGTAATTCCTTGGATTGAACATGATTTTCCCGCTGAAGATTCCTTGGATTTGTTCGATCGTCCTCACAAAAAAACTAAAGGTGATATTACAATTGCCGTAATTCGTCTCCCAAGAATTTCTAACTTTACTGATTTCGATCCCTTAGAAGCAGAACCTACAGTTAATCTCAGATATATTAGCCCCAAACAAGATTTAGGTCATCCTGATGCAGTAATTATTCCCGGCACTAAAGCTACAATTGCTGACTATAACATTCTGCAACAAACAGGTATGGCAGAATCAATTAAAGAATATGTCGCTTCTGGTGGTATAGTTTTGGGAATTTGTGGCGGTTATCAAATGCTAGGTAAAATTATTGCCGATCCTGAAGGAATTGAAGGTAACGATTCTCAACGTTGTGAAGCTTTGGGATTATTACCTTTAACTACGTTAATTACTCCCCAAAAAATCGTCCGTCAACGTCAAGTTACTTCTAATTATCCTCAAGTTGGTTTACCAATTTCTGGTTATGAAATCCATCAAGGTCGCTCTCGACAAATAGAAAATCAAGATACTAAACCTTTATTTGATGACCCTTATTTGGGTATGGTTGATTCTACAGAATCGGTTTTGGGAACCTACCTCCACGGGATTTTTGATAATGGCCCTTGGCGACGCGCTTGGTTAAATTTATTACGCCAACAACGGGGTTTACATTCCTTACCAACGGGAATTTCTAATTACCGCGAACAAAGGGAAGCGGTGCTAGACTCGATCGCCGATATAGTCGAAGCTAATATCGATTTAAAACCTATCTTACCCAGTTAATTAATACTAACAAACGATCGATAACCAATGACTAAAATTCATTTTCTCCCCGATAACATTACCGTCGAAGCCGAAGTAGGAGAACCACTATTAAAAGTAGCCGAACGCGCCGGAGTAGTGATTCCCACAGGTTGTTTAATGGGCTCCTGTCACGCTTGCGAAGTCGAATTAGAAGATGGTAATTGCATTCGTGCCTGTATTACCGCAGTTCCTCCAGGAAAGGAAGAATTAACCATTAACTTATTCGTCGATCCCGCTTGGTAAATGTAATTTTTTATCTGAGTTTATTCTAGGGAAAACATTACCTAAAAACCTAGCTTTCCCATAGAAAGCTATTTTTTTAATTGGCTTAAAACCACAGGAAAACTGCTGCTTGTTCTTTCTCCCCTATTCCCTAACTTCAGCAAGAAGCTTTTTCAGCCAACCTCAATTCCTTATTGAGCAGAAATCCTCTGTCTTAAGAGAGATTTTTATTAGAGAAAAAATAGGTTTGAATGTAGGGAACCCTACATATATATATTTAATATATATGCGATGCGGACTCCTAAGTTTGTTCCCAGCCCAAAAGTTATTTTTCTTTTAAACTGCTCTTTTATAGTATGCACTACTTTCTCATCAATTTATTCGATTCAGGCTCATTTATTCCTCATGGTCACTGTTATCTTTGGAAACCAAGCTTAGTTTGGTTACACTTAATTTCTGATACCATGATTGGAGCGGCTTATTATTCCATTCCCTTAACATTGTTTTACTTTGTTCGCAAGCGACAAGACTTACCTTTTCAGTGGATATTTTTGTCATTTGCTGCCTTCATTATTTCCTGCGGTACAACCCATTTTGTCGAAGTCTGGACGCTTTGGTATCCTACCTACTGGTTATCGGGTACTATTAAAGCTGGAACTGCACTAGTCTCAATGTTTACAGCTTTAGAGCTTGTGCCTCTGGTTCCGAAAGCTTTAGCTTTGTCTAGTCCTGCTCAACTAGAGGAAGCTAATCAGGCATTACAAGCGCAAATTATAGAAAGCCAGCGAATTGAATCAGAATTAAGGCAGTTTCAAAATGAATTGGAAGCTAGAGTAGAGTCACGCACGATCGAACTGCTGCAAGTCAATCAGCAACTAGAACAGGAGATTGAGGAACGTCAGTGTGCAGAAGCAGCCTTAGATGAACAAAGGTTTTTATTGGAAACAATTCTACAGTATGCGGCTGATGCGATTATTGTCTGCGATGGGGAAGGAAATTTAACTTTTGCTAATCCCCAAGCAAGACGACTGGCACAGCAAGATCCAGACAGTACAAATCTGGACTTTGATTTGCTTGAGTGGGGAATTTCTTACGATACAGATGGCAACTTGGTTCCTTTAGAAAATTATGCCATTTCTAAAGCTCTGCGAGGAGAAGAAAGTTATGCGATCGAATCACGCATGATCCGCAAAGATAGCAGCTACTATGATATTTTGATTAGCGCCGCCCCTTTGCTTAATGATGGGAGAATTGTCGGGGCGGTGGCAAGTTTTATGGATATTAGCGATCGCAAACGCACCGAAGAAGCTTTACGCGCCAGCGAAGAACGTCTCCGCTTGGCTTTGATGGCAGCAAATCAAGGACTTTATGATTTGAATTTACAAACGGGTGATGCGATTGTCTCTCCAGAATATGCCTTGATGTTAGGTTTTCAGCCGGAAGAGTTTCAGGAAACAAGTGCTAAATGGCGCGATCGTATACATCCCGATGATTTAATTTGGAGTTATCAGGTTTTTCAAGATTACATTACAGGTAAATGCAATCATTACCGAGTCGAGTTTAGACAGCGAACTAAATCAGGAGATTGGAAATGGATTCTTTCTGTTGGCAAGATTATCTCTTGGAATAGTGAAGGTAAACCGCTGCGAATGTTAGGAACTCATACCGATATTACCGATCGCAAATATGCCGAAGCGGAACGAGAAGAATTACTAGCTAGAGAAAAAACTGCAAGGGAACAAGCAGAAGCGGCAAATCGAATTAAAGATGAGTTTCTTGCCGTATTGTCTCATGAGTTGCGATCGCCTTTAAATCCAATTCTTGGTTGGGCAAAGCTGTTACAATCGCGTCAACTCGATCGGGAAAAAACCAAGCAAGCACTAGCAACGATCGAGCGTAATGCTAAGCTACAAAGTCAACTAATTGAAGATTTGCTCGATGTTTCCCGGATCTTGCAAGGAAAGTTGGTGTTGTATCCCCAGCCAGTCAAACTGGTTAGTGTTATTGAAGCAGCGATCGAAACTATCAGACTTGCAGCCCAAGTAAAAAATATTCAAATTCAAACAATTTTTCATCCTAATGTCGGACAAGTTATGGGTGATTCTGCTCGTCTGCAACAGGTAGTTTGGAACTTGCTATCTAATGCTGTGAAATTTACACCTTCTGAAGGAAAGGTAGAGGTTGAATTAGCACAAATCAATAATTGTGCTCAAATTACAGTTAAAGATACAGGTAAAGGTATCACTGCCAATTTTTTGCCTTATGTATTTGAATATTTTCGTCAGGAAGATGGTACGACGACACGCAGATTTGGTGGTTTAGGATTGGGATTAGCGATCGTCCATCATTTAGTTGAGTTACATGGGGGAAGCGTTCAAGCCGAAAGTTTAGGTGAGGGACAAGGGGCGACTTTTACTGTTAGGCTACCATTGCTGAAAAATCAAAGCAAAAAGATGACAGAGGAAAAGAATTCTGGGGAATCTTCATCTTTGAGTCTTTTTCCTTTACAAGATATTCGGGTTTTGTTAATAGATGATGAGCCAGATGCAAGAGAGTTGATCGCTTTTATTCTTCAAGAAGCAGGAGCGATCGCAATTGTGGTATCTTCTGCCAATGAAGCCTTGAAGATTTTTTCCCAAGTCAAGCCAGATTTAATAGTAAGTGATATCGGAATGCCAAACATAGATGGCTATATGTTAATTCAGCAAATTCGAGCAATGCCCGCAGAACAAGGTGGACAAGTTCCGGCAATTGCCTTAACAGCTTATGCTGGAGAAATTAATCAACGAAAAGCGATCGCTTCTGGTTTTCAACATCACCTTGCTAAACCTGTAGAAACCAATGATTTAATCAAAACTATTATTAGTTTAGTTCCAAAAGAAAGGCGTAAATTAGAAGGCTAATTTAAGAATTAAATGTCACAGAAATTGCTTTTGTTTTCAGCATGATTCGAGAATGGGTTGATTATCTTCTCGAAGGGTGTCAAGATGAAGTGCGATCGCTTCGGAAATATTTTTTAATGACAACTAAGACACAATCATTAGAATCAAAAACCCCAGATTCGCCAACCTTGTACAAACGCCTATTTGCTTGGTTGATGGCTCATGGTAATGCCCAGTACGAAGCCGAAATAGCCGATCAAAAGCAAGATTTATTTGCTGACTTACAGGGCAAAATTTTAGAAATTGGCCCAGGTACCGGTCCGAATTTATCTTATTATCCGCCCAACATTAATTGGATTGGGGTGGAACCAAACCCTTTTATGGATTACTATTTGAGGCAAAAAGCAGAACAGCTGGGCTTAGACATTGACATCCGACGGGGAACCGCTGAAAATTTGGATGTCGAGGATCGCAGCATAGATGCGGTTGTAAGTACGCTGGTTTTATGTTCAGTGGATAGTCTCGCTGCAACTTTACAGGAAGTTTTACGAGTTCTCAAACCGGGTGGACGCTTCTTTTTTCTGGAGCACGTAGCTGCACCAAAGGATACTGGTTTGCGAAAGGTACAAAATTGGGTGAAACCTTTATGGAAAACTATTGGTGATGGTTGTCATCCCGATCGCGAAACTTGGGTAGCATTAGAAAATGCAGGATTTGAGCGAGTAGATTACCAACATTTTCGAGCAAATGTTCCGGCAATTGTTAGCCCGCATATTATTGGCGTAGCAACTAAGAAACAGTAACAGAAATTGTTTTTGCTTTCAGGGATGGTTGGGGGATAGATTGATTATCTTCTCGGAGAGTGTCGATATAAAGTGCGATCGCTTCTTTAATATTATCTTCTGTTTCTTCCAAAGTTTTACCTGTAGAAATACAACCAGACAAATCCGTTTAATTCGGCTAATCGCTTCACTTGGTTCTAGGGGTTTTGCTAAGATAGCAGGATTAGTAATATAGGAGTAAAACTCTGCTAAAACTTGTGACGATACACACAAAATTTCTGTGTCACTGGGTCTAAAGATTTCTAATGCAGCCCTGTGTTGAGGTGCTTTAGTATTGGCAACATAAGCAAGAACATTAGTATCAAGATAAATTAGTTTAGGTTCTGTTGCCATAAAGCATACTACGATTAAAAGGTTGTAGGATTTCGCTTTCAAAAAACAACGGAGTTAGATCAATTTCTGCTAGTTGCTCTTCTGTTAGATTCTGATGCTTATTGATAGCTCTAAATGTCTCTATCATTGCGTGAATCTGCTCGATTTGTTGGGCAGTAAGCCCGGTAATATCAAGAATTGTAGCCATTTCTGGTAACGATTTTAAGTTTGCCAATATTCTAGCTTAATTATGTTAATCTGGCTTGATAGATGTTCTCTCTTAAGGTATTCATTATTAATTAGGGAAAAATTCCTAGACGATCGCAAAATGGATGAACTCCTTGCACTTGCTAAAGATGCTTACGAGAAAGCAAAAGTTATGTATGAAACGGCAACGGAAATAGCCGAAAAATGGGAAAATCGCTATCAAGAGAAACAAGCCGCAAAACAGCAAACAGGGGCGAGTGGTGAAAATTAAAAGAGATTGACTTCCCTTACTCAAGTTAATTAAGTATTGGTAATTAAGCTGCAACAGAAATTGCCTTTGCTTTCAGCGATGGTTCGGGAATAGGTTGACCATCTTCTCGAAGAGTGTCAATATAAAGTTCGATCGCTTCTTTAATATTATCTTCTGTTTCTTCTAGAGTTTTACCTGTAGAAATACAACCAGACAAATCCGTTTAATTCGGCTAATCGCTTCGCTTGGTTCTAGGGGTTTTGCTAATATAGCAGGATTAGTAATATAGGAGTAAAACTCTGCTAAAACTTGTGACGATACACACAAAATTTCTGTGTCATTGGGTCTAAAGATTTCTAATGCAGCCCTGTGTTGAGGTGCTTTAGTATTGGCAACATAAGCGAGAACATTAGTATCAAGATAAATTAGTTTAGGTTCTGTTGCCATAAAGCATACTACGATTAAAAGGTTGTAGGATTTCGCTTTCAAAAAACTGTTAGAAAGTGGCTTGATTGGAAATGCCAAGAGCAGAAGTAGTTGAGTAGACAAAAAAAGTATCTCAAAATTCGAGTTAATAGGTGAATAAATCTATTAAGACTTACCGTAAGCTGCTAGTGCATATTCCTTAAATCTTTCTAAATCTGCTTGAATTGTTGACTCGACAACTCTACCTAAAAATAAATTATCCATTAATTTACCTAACCAGCCAGGAATACCGTAAGCTACTGTTAATTTAACGATGCTGCTACCGTGTCGATCGTAAAATCTCACCGCCCCTCTATTCGGTAAACCATCAACAGATTCCCATTGAATAATTTGATTAGGAACTATTTTTAAAATCCGAGAAAGCCAAGTAAAATTAATATTCCCTGTCGCTAATTTCCATTGAGATAACTCAGGATTTTCTTCTAAAACATGAACCGATTCAATCCATTTCATCCAACGAGGCATTTGTTCCAAATCTGACCACAAACTCCAGGTGAATTCGATCGGCACTGCTACTTCTACTTGTACGCTATGTTCTAACCAGTCTGTCATTTTAATAATTGGTAATTGGTAGTTGGTAATTGGTGTTTGGTAATTTTAATTGCCAATTCTCACTAACAATTAAAATTACCATTATTAACGCAAGTTGCTCGTTACAAACATTCTCGGTTCGATCCCCCCTAACCCCCCTTACTAAGGGGGGAACCGGATTCAAAGTCCCCCTTGTTAAGGGGAGAACGGAATTCAAAGTCCCCCTTGTTAAGGGGAGAACGGAATTCAAAGTCCCCCTTGTTAAGGGGAGAACGGAATTTAAAGTCCCCCTTATTAAGGGGAGAACGGAATTTAAAGTCCCCCTTGTTAAGGGGAGAACGGAATTCAAAGTCCCCCTTATTAAGGGGGATTTAGGGGGATCAAAACCCTTAAGCTCATAACTAACAACTTGCATTATTATCTATTTTTTCTGGTCTAAAATTACTTTTGCCGCTTGTCTTCCCGAAATAGTTGCACCTTCCATACTATCAATGTAATCTTGTTGGGTGTAACTACCTGCCAAGAAAAAGTTAGGAATCGGTGTTTTTTGATTTGGACGATAAAGATCCATTCCTGGTGCTTCTCGATAGAGAGATTGGGCGAGTTTCACTACACTATACCAGGTCATGTTCAATTTGCGGGAAGATGGAAAAAGATCGTGTACTTGTTTGAGTACGTGATTTGCGATCGCTTCATTACTCTCTTTAATAAAAGGATCGCCCGGAGTCAATACCAACTGCATTAAAGAACCTTGTCCTTCCCGATAATAATCCTCTGGACTAGTTAATGCTAAATCAGCAAAACAGGAAAAATCTGCATCTGCGGTATAAAGTAAATTATCAATCCCAGAAGCGCGATCGAATTTTTTACTCGCTGGGTTATTCTCTAATTCTGTCACCCATCCATCAAAGCGCAATTGTACTGTCGCCACAGGTACAGTATCTAATTTATAAATATTGTCGAACTCTTGCCATTTGCGCCATTCTTCTGGTAAAAGTCTTTGAATTCCCGGAACATCACAAGCACAAAGATAAGCATCAGCAGTAATAGTTTCTTCCGTTTCTCCGTTCGCAACTACTAACCCTGTAACTTTGGTTTTTCCCCCTTCTTCCGCAAACAAAATTTGTCTAGTACGGCGACGAGTATAAATTTTTCCGCCTCGTTCTTCTATATATTTAACAATGGGTTTGTGTAAGTATTCATGAGGTGAACCTGACAACATTCTTAGTACGGAAGCTTCGGTTTTTGCAGCGAAAAACTGGAAGATTGTCAGCATACAACGGGCGGAAATATTTTCAGTATCGATGAATCCTAACGCATAAGCGATCGGATTCCACATTCTTTTTAAACTACCATCCGATCCACCGTGACTTCTAAACCAATCCGCAAAGCTAATTCTATCAAGATCGCGGATGGTTTTCATCGCTCCCTCGAAGTCGATTAAACCACGAACTAGAGGACTTGTACCTAGCGCGATCGCATTTTGCAACTTATCCTTTGCTGAAAGTTGCGAAGTCGTAAAAAATGCCTTTAAACCATTAAAAGGCGCACCAGTAATAAAGCGAAAATCTAACGCACCAGTCACGCCACCACGATTAATAAAAGTATGCGTATGTTCCTTCAGCAGTAAATTTTCCCCTGCTCCCACTTTCCGCATTAACTCGAATAAATTATAGTAGCAACCGAAGAAGACGTGCAAACCCATCTCAATATGGTTGCCTTCAGCGTCTACCCAGCTACCAACCTTACCCCCAACAAAGGGACGAGATTCAAAAATTTCTACTTCGCATCCAGCATCGACTAGATCGATCGCTGTCGCCATTCCCGCTAATCCCGCACCAACAATTGCAACTCGCATTCAAATCTATTCCTGCTCAGTTTCTTTACATATTTTAATATCAGTTGACACTCTTACTGCCAAAGAAAACTCAGCGATGCGATCGGTGAGTCAGACTTTCTGGTGAGAGAAGGGAAAAAATAACTTTTAATGCCCGTTTCCGGTTCTTTATTCCCTTCTCGGTAACTATTGACTCAAATTGCTATTCCCCTACTTACCGAATCTATGACTCAATTCATTTCCTAAACTTTCCGGGAATACTTCCGGCGAGAACATCTCTCGCAAAGCCTGAAAATAAGGTATAAATAACTTTTGTTCTTCTCTACCCAAAAGACTTTCTATTTCCTTGCCTAATAAGTTAACCATTTGGCGCACTAATTCCCAGCGAACTTTTAATGTGGGATAAACCATCACACACAAAGGAAACAACTCTTGTTGAATTGCGGAAATATTATTTTCCAGAACGCAAACCCACAAGTATACTTGAAACATCTCTACATCGCGGATGCTAGCAGTTTTGACTACTGGATTTTTCAAACTACCGGAATAAGTAGAGTAATTAGGATATAACTCAATAACTCGATCGCAAATATTATGAGCAATTTCTGTACTTACGGGTAATAGTTGTTGTACAACCTTGAGAGTTTCTGAGTCATAATTTTGATTTGCAGCCGCATCATAAGCTCGTTGCAATGGCATATACAAATGGTCATCAATGACTTTTAAATAGCCCAACAATTCAGTTCTTTCTCTGATTGAAAGGTTTTCTACTAAAATTAACCCAGTGTAATGAAACTGCATACTCACAAACCCAATTACTCTGGGATCGTTAGCAGTATATTTTTTCCGAATCGCCCCTAAATATGGGCTGATAATTCTCGATAACTGCTGCGGTGACAGCATTTGAGCATATACTTCTAAAGTTTTTTCATAGACAGTAAACACATCTTCAGAAATTTGCCAAGGATCGATTAATTTCGGATTAATTCGATGCCTTTGAATCTCTTTACCAATCAAATATTCAGTTTTATTCCAAGCTTGCAAGCTACTGTTGCGAAGCGAGTAGCGTAATCTCTCCGCTATTAATAAACGCTGATTTTCAGTAGCTAATTCCCTCGATCCATCTAGGTTATCTATATCATCTTCCAAGTTGTGGACATACTTTTTCGCCCACTGTTTAGCCAGGGATTGAATTTCTCTGTCTTTGTGTGGATTGACATTCTGATGCTCTAATTGGGAAAACATAAGCTCTAAAATTTACTGACTGGTTTAACTTGTGTCACTAAGGGGTAGTTAGCATTGCTATTTTACTACCGAAAATTAATTTTTACTATCTCCAACCACGTAATAAATCTTAACATATTTTTTTTAAATGACCAAGAAATTTTTTAGTAGGCTAAAATACCTTTTTTTAGGCGATCGCTACAGAAGCACTACTGCCAGATTAACATGAGATTATCTTGCTCAGAATTAAGAAAAACTGATAGCAAAGTTGAGAAAAACTAAAATAGGAAAAGGAAAAGAATAAAATTCCTCTTCCCTTTCATCAACATCAACAAATCTAGCTATAGCGAAATGTATCTAAAATACCCGATGTAAAATTAATCCCAATCTAATTGCAGTACCCGTTGCAGAGTACCCAAACTACAATCTTTACTGGACAAAGCCTTAGCTTCAAACAAAGCCATCATATCTGACAACTGAGGATTACCTTTAGAAGCACCTTTTAAGCCTCTAGCAATTAGTAAACCACAATAACCCTTAGTTTTCTTAGTGCGAGAATCCCACTTTCTCCGCGCTTCTTTATGTATGGGATCGTCTTGCATAAACTCGCCAAATAAGTACATTTCTCCATTTTTAGTTTGGAGGATACCCAAATCATAATTCTCCTCTTCAAATGGGTCTTCACCTGGGTTGAAAAATATCCCTTCTAGACCTTCTGAAGCTTCAATTTGTTCTATTAGTGTTATTGCTTTTGGTCGGGAAGTTTGGATTAAAATTATCGGAAAACCATCTCCAGATTTTTGGATATTTGCTGATAGTTGGAAATTCGGTAAATGAGTTTGCAAATCATCTATCATTTCCCAAGAAGCCATGCCAATGCTAACGAAAGAATCTGTTGGGATTAAATCATCTCGTAAGTCTGGTGATAGGTCATCTTCGTCATCTTCATCATCTTCATCATCTTCATCATCAAGATCGAGATCGGTAAAACTATCTACTCTAGCCATTTCCCACAATTCTTCTGTGAGTTCTGGCATAGTCGCTACTTTGATAGATACTATCTGATTATTTTCTGATTCTTGAGGTAGAGTAATGCGGTAGTTACTAGTAATTTTGGGAATGTTGTTTGCGGAGAGTCGGCGACGATGTTGGCGCAAAAAGCGATTTAACGCGGTGAGGGCGACAAAAACTGTTAAGGCTTCTTCTTCAAATAGAGAAGCTCTTAAACCTTCTAAAGGATGAATATTACCGAAATTGGGTTCAATTTCCGACAATGGCAAATCTGCTAAATCAAGATCTTCGTCTTCGTATTCCTCAAAGAAATCTTCAATTTTTTCAAAGGTGATAAATAAACAATCTTGTTTCAGAAAAGATTCTTCTAGTTGTTCGATCGAACTCTCTTGCTGTTGGATCACGGAAGCACGAAACTGCTTCAAAGAATCTAAAGAACGGTATAGTAAAATCCCGTATTCTTTGCCTAACATTCCCAGGATCGAGACATATAAATTTTGAATATCCCATTTATTAATTTCGATCGAAATTATCTCATGTTCTTCTAAAACTTCCCAAGGAGTATTGCGCCAAACTTCCTCGGCTAATATCATTAAGTGTCCCGCATATTGGGGCGGCAAATTTGGAGGTTGGGAGTTTTGATCTTCTTCAAATTCCCGAAATAGTTCGTCAATTAAGGGTAGAGAAGGAACATATTCAATAGCAATACCTAAATCTTGTAATATGCCTCGTAAATAGAATTGAATTTCCCGATCGCGAACCACAATTTTTTGCGGTCTTCCCGGTTTTACTGGCCCTTGGGGATACTCCATCGCCCGTAACAAAGTCCGCACAATTGCTTCTGGACCCGCTTCCGCCCCCACCAGATCCATCGCCCGGACAACTCCCTGGCTACCATCTACCCAAACAATACATTCTTTTTGTCCGTCGTAGTTAGACTCAACATTAGCAGATAAAAGTCGGCGATCGCCCTCCCATACGCTGGGAATTTGATTTAACTGATTTAACCGACGATAGGTAGAGCGATTAAAAGTTGTCATAGAGCAAGGCTAGAGAAGAAACTATTTGTCCGAGAATTTATACTTAGGGAGTGAACGCGAGAACGAGAGGTGCAGTTGATGTTTTAGATGAATCTAGCTGCCCAGTAAATAGAAAAGAACTCCCTTTCTCTACACACTACACCCAAAACCCCCGATCGTGTTTGGACTTTACTTTTATTTCGATCGGGTAGTGGGTAGCATAATTATTTTACCTCTCCTACCATGATTACTAAGCCTCAATGGATATAACTAGTAACTTAGGTTATTATCAGCAGAGAAATCTTTAATGTTTAGAAAATTTATTCTAAATTTCCAGATTCACGCACCAATTATTCCAAGCCGGATAAAATGTACTAATAGGCAAATATAGTCAATCCGATCCGGCATTTTTAAGGAGTAGCACAAACCCATGTCTACAGCAACTCAGTCTCAACAAAAAGGTCTACAAGTAACCAATAGTGCCCTCGCCCAATTGAAACTTCTCCGGGACAAACAAGGTCAAGACCTCTGTCTGCGGGTAGGTGTGCGTCAAGGCGGATGTTCGGGAATGTCCTACACGATGGACTTTATTGAGCCTAGCACTATTCGGGAAGATGATGAAGTTTTTGATTACGACGGCTTTCAGCTAGTCTGCGATCGCAAAAGTTTACTTTACATCTACGGTCTAATGCTTGACTACAGCGATTCTATGATCGGTGGCGGTTTCCAATTTACTAACCCCAACGCCAGTCAAACCTGTGGTTGTGGAAAATCTTTTGCTGTTTAATAATAACAACGGAGTATTTTAGATTTTAGCTCAACATTTGAGTCTACAATCTAAAATTCTCCCGAAAACCCCAGATTTATTCTGGAAATCAATCCCAAATCGAAAATCTCAAATCTAAAATCGCATGACTCAATCTGTTGACTCGCTGTTTGAATCGGCTATTGAACGTTACAAAGCTGGAGAAGCACCAAAAGAATTAATTCCAGTGTTTAAAGACCTCTGCGATCGCACTCCCAAAAGTAGCGCCAGTTGGACTTGTTTAACTTGGTTATACTTGCTTGAAGATCAACCAAATTCCGCTTTAAAAGCCGGAAAAAAAGCCGTAAAATTAAATCCCCAAGACCCGCAAGCTAGAGTTAATTTAGCCGCAGCCATGTTAGAAACGGGGGAAACTGGAGTGCGTCAACATATCGAAATTGTGCAACAAATAGTAGCTTTAGATGGCGAAATCCGTCAAGAAATTGTTACTAACATCGAAGATGGTTTAACTAGAAAACCAGATTGGCAAAGCTTAATTCGCATTCAAAATTGGTTATTTGGTAATTAAAATGAAAGAGAAATTGCTGAATTGGCTGAATGTGGCTTTAATGTGCAATTTGTTCCTAGTCTTGATTAGTTTTTTCTGGTTAGCGATCGCAGTAGTCGGCGAAACCACAGGCGTTAATCTAGGTTGGAACCTCTGGCAAAAACTCTGGGAACCTGTCTTTACCCCAGCCATTGGCATTTTAATGGCTGGAGCGATCGTCAGCGGCATTACTAGCTGGATCTCCAAGAAATTAAACTCCAAAGCTAGTTCTAGTTAAAGTTTTGAGTTTTGAGTTAAAGAACTTCCTCCCTACCTCCCCAGTCCCCAATCCCCAGTCCCCAGTCCCCAGTCCCCAGTCCCCAGTCCCCAATCCCCAGTCCCCAATCCCCAGTCCCTTAACTCAAAAAAGACTTCAAAGCTGGCTTCAAATCGGCGTATTTATAAGCAAAACCCGATTCTAAAGTACGTTTTGGCAAAACTTGTTGACCTTCCAAAACTACCATTGCCGCATCACCCAAGAGCAATTCTAAAGCAAAAGCGGGAACAGGCAACCAAGAAGGTCGATGTAAAACATCTCCTAAAGCGTGACAAAAGTCAGCCATTCTTACAGGATTAGGAGCAGTAGCATTATAAACCCCTTCCATTTCTGGTTGTCTTAAAGCCGCGACAATTAAGTTAACCAAATCATCAACTTCTACCCAAGAGAACCACTGTTTTCCTGTACCAATTGTACCCCCAGCAAACATTTTAAAAACAGGCAACATTTTGGCGATCGCACCACCCATACCCAAAACTACCCCAAAGCGCAAAATAACCAATCTCACTCCCAAATCTTTGACCTTTCGCGCCTCAGCTTCCCAAGCAGTACAAACTTCAGATAAAAAATCATTACCCGGAGGACTACTTTCCACAAAAGTAGCAGTTTCGCTAGTGCCATAATAGCCAATAGCCGAAGCATTTACTAACACAGAAGGTTTTTGTTCTGCATTAGCAATAGCCTCAACTAACTTTTGAGTACCGATTTTTCGGCTATTGAGAATTTCCTGTTTTCTTTCAGCCGTCCAACGACCTTCACCGATCGAAGCCCCAGCCAAATTTACCACAGCATCGCAACCAGAAATTACCTGTTGCCAATCACCAGATTGAGCAGGATTGTAAGCAACAATTTCTACATCTGGGAAAGCACTTTTGGGAAAAACGCGACTAGCATGATTAGCATTGCGAGTGAGGATAATTATCTTTTCCCCCTCAGCTTGCAACCTTTTAACTAAATAACTACCGACAAATCCTGTAGCACCAGTAATTGCAATTTTCATTCCCACCTCCATTGAAATTGTTTCTCTTTAAGTTTGCTACAGATTATTGAAAAGAAGACAAGGGGACAAGGGAAAATTCTGGAACCTAAAACCTTTTCTTTAACTCAAAACCCAAAACTCACTTACTCAGAGTCTTTTTTCTCTGGTTCTCCGTAAGCCATGCCATTAGCTTCAGCATAGCGATTCATAAACCGCATAAATCTTTCCCAATGGTCTTCGCGATCGATTTCAAACTTACATTCTACCCGTGCCAAATCATCACCTTCCGGCCCACCAAAAATGAACTTTACCCCACTAGGTTCAACCGTAATTTCCCCTTCCGAATCAGTCAAACGCAGTGCATTAGAAAACCTACTTTTAAAGCTATTAAAATTTTCCACCGCCTTCAACTGCTTGAAAACCATTAGAACAGATTTAACACCAGTAGAGGGATTGCGGCGTAAACTCACATCAGCCAACTCTTCAGAAATACCTTCAAAAAACTGGATTGTCGGAATTTGTACAGTCATGTAAAAAAGATAAATAAACTTAACAATAAGTATACATGGCGATCGGGGACTGGGGATTGGGGACTGGGGACTGGGAGAGAGAGGTAATTCTTCATTCAAAACTCTGTACGGGTGGGTTTATCCATATATTTATTGTTTTGGTATTGTTAAATCAATAAAAAACCCGCCCCTACAACTCAAAACGCCACGCTAACAAAACTTCCCAGTCCCCAGTCCCCAGTCCCCAGTCCCCAGTCCCCGATTCCTTGTCCCCAAATCCTCTACAGTGAAGAATGTAAATAAAATCTAATAGTCGAGAGAGTAGGCCAGTATGCACTTGAGTGAAATCACTCATCCAAATCAGTTGCACGGTCTGTCAATACACCAGCTGAAGCAAATTGCCCGACAAATTCGGGAAAAGCATCTGCAAACCGTGGCAACCAGCGGAGGACACCTGGGGCCCGGTTTGGGTGTAGTGGAACTGACACTGGGACTTTATCAAACCCTAGACTTAGATCGAGATAAAGTCATTTGGGATGTGGGACACCAAGCTTACCCGCACAAGATGGTCACAGGAAGATACAACAACTTCCACACCTTGCGCCAAAAAGACGGTGTTGCCGGATACCTGAAACGGTGCGAAAGCAAATTTGACCATTTTGGCGCAGGTCACGCTTCCACGAGTATCTCAGCTGCCTTGGGAATGGCCTTGGCAAGAGATATGAAAGGTGACAACTTTAAAGTGGTAGCAGTGATTGGTGATGGTTCGTTAACCGGAGGAATGGCATTAGAAGCAATTAACCATGCTGGACATTTGCCAAAAACCAACCTGTTAATCGTACTCAATGATAACGAGATGTCCATTTCTCCCAATGTGGGGGCAATTTCTCGTTATTTGAACAAAATGCGCCTCAGCGCCCCGGTACAGTTCCTTACAGATAACTTAGAAGAACAATTTAAGCATTTACCTTTTGTTGGTGAATCTCTCTCTCCAGAGATTGACAGAATCAAAGAAGGGATGAAGCGTTTAGCTGTGCCGAAAGTGGGTGCAGTTTGTGAGGAATTAGGCTTAACCTACATGGGGCCTGTGGATGGTCACGACCTGGAAGAGTTGATTTCCACATTTAAGCAAGCACACAAACATACTGGGCCTGTGCTGGTTCATGTGGCAACTGTAAAGGGTAAGGGCTACGAGATGGCCGAAAAAGACCAAGTTGGCTATCATGCTCAAAATCCCTTTAACTTAGCAACTGGTAAACCTATTCCTTCTAGCAAACCGAAACCCCCTGCTTACTCGAAAGTGTTTGCCCATACTTTAGTCAAGTTAGCCGAAAATAACCCGAAAATTGTCGGGATTACGGCAGCAATGGCTACGGGAACTGGGTTAGACAAATTACAAGCTAAGTTGCCCAATCAATATATTGATGTGGGGATTGCGGAACAACACGCTGTTACTATGGCAGCTGGTTTAGCTTGTGAGGGAATGCGTCCGGTTGCAGCGATTTATTCTACTTTCTTGCAACGGGGCTACGATCAAGTAGTTCATGATGTCTGCATTCAAAAGTTGCCTGTGTTCTTCTGTTTGGATAGGGCGGGAATTGTGGGTGCAGATGGCCCGACTCACCAAGGAATGTATGATATCGCTTATCTGCGTTGTTTGCCGAATATGGTGCTGATGGCTCCGAAAGATGAGGCAGAATTACAGCAGATGATTGTGACGGGGATTGAGTATACGGATGGTCCGATCGCCATGCGTTATCCTCGTGGTAATGGCTACGGCGTGCCTTTGATGGAAGAAGGTTGGGAACCTTTGCCCATTGGTAAGGCTGAAGTGTTGCGTCAAGGCGATGATGTGTTGCTGTTGGGCTACGGTTCAATGGTTTACCCAGCAATGCAAGCAGCCGAAATCCTCAGCGAACATGGCATTGAAGCAACTGTGGTAAATGCCCGCTTTGTTAAACCTTTGGATACGGAGTTAATTTTGCCCTTGGCTAAACAAATTGGTCGAGTGGTGACTTTGGAAGAAGGTTGTGTTATGGGCGGTTTTGGTTCAGCTGTGGCAGAAGCTTTGCTAGATCATAATGTTTTGGTGCCTGTGATTCGGGTTGGCGTGCCTGATATTTTGGTGGATCATGCTACACCAAATGAATCTATGGCTGATTTGGGTTTAACTCCACCCCAAATTGCTGAAAGAGTGCGTTTGGCTTTTTTCAGTCAGCAAGCATCGGCTGCTGTTAGTTAGCTAGTTAAACTTTTTTGTTTGATAATCCCCGGCGATCGATCGCCGGGGATTCTTGTATATATAAGCATCGATCGCAACTATTCTAGAACTTACGCACTCAGATCCCCCAACCCCCTTACCAAGGGGGCTTGAGAAATTCCCCCCTTTGGTAAGGGGGGCTAGGGGGGATCTGGGTTTCAGGCTGAGAGTGCGTAAGTCCTATATTCTAACTATGCGGCGAGATTCCATCTTTTACCAATTATTTCAACAATCCCCAGAAATATTGTTTGAGCTACTCGATCGTCCTCCAGCCAATGCTCAAAGCTATCGGTTTGATTCTGTTGCTGTTAAAGAACCCAAGTTTGAAATTGATGGAGTATTTCTCCCACCAGAATCGGAAATACCGGGAGTTGTTTATTTCTGCGAAGTGCAGTTTCAAAAAGATGAACTACTTTATGAACGATTGTTTGGGGAATCGTTTCTTTATTTTTATCGCAATCGTTCTCGCTTTAGTGATTGGCAAGCTGTGGTGATTTATCCATCCCGAACGATCGAGCAAAGTCAAATCCTTCCATATCAAGATTTATTGAATGGGAGTCGCGTTCATCGAGTATATCTCAATGAATTGGGCGATATGGCTCAATTACCGTTGGGAGTTGCGTTGATGGTATTAACAACGCTTCAGGAAAATCAAGCAGCGGTGGAAGCTCGAAATTTGTTGGCGCGTTCACGACAAGAATTACCGTCAGAAACGAGTCGTGCCATCATAGAAATGCTAACGACAATTATGGTTTATAAGTTCACAAATTTAAGTCGGCAAGAGGTGGAAGCAATGTTGGGAATCACGCTTGAACAAACAAGGGTATACCAGGAGGCAAAAGCGGAGGGACGTGAAGAGGGAGAACGATCGCTCATCCTACGCCTACTAACTCGAAGAGTGGGACAACTTCCTGAGTCAGTCATATTACAAATTAATACCTTATCTATCGCCCAAATAGAATTACTGGGGGAAGCGTTACTAGATTTCTCTAATCTGTCTGATTTAGAGGTATGGTTGACCCAACAGGAACAGTAGGTGAGCTATATTGTGGAAACGCACTTTGCCTAACTTGCTCTGTAAGCTTTTGGTGTCATCCCTGTGATTTGCCGAAATTGTTTGGTTAAGTGACTGTGGCTGTTAAACCCACAATCTAAGGCTATTTCTATAATGGAGCGATCGCTAATTTTTAATAGCTGCTTTGCTCGTTCTACTCTTTGCTGAATTAAATATTGATGTGGAGACGATCCGATCGATTGCTTAAATAAACGGCTGAAATGAAATTGGCTCATATCGAGCAATTGGGCTAAGTTTTCTAGTCTGAGATCTCCATCTAAATTAGCATCAACATAATCTAAAATTTGCTGCAATTGACTTGGGGGTAAACCACCTTCGTAAACGGGTAACTGTGGTTTTGTTGTGGCATGATGTCGGAGAAGATTCACTGCTAGAATGTTTGCTAGTGAGTCTAAATATAGTTGATTGTCAGAGGTTTGTTGTTGCGATTCTTGAAAAAGCATCATGGCGATCGCTTCAATTTGGGAGTTATGAAGCTGAAATTCAGGTATTAATTGGAGTCGATCGCAGTCCCGATCGAGCGTTTCTCTAGCAATGTTTTGCAAAAACTTCGACTTGAGGCGAATTTGCAAGCAATTTTCCTCTCCTTCCCATCGAACAAATAGGGGTATATTTGCCGGAGTGATTAAGATATCTCCTTGACGATACAGCCCCGTGAAGGTCTTGCCATCCTGTATTTGCACATAATGAATCGGGCGTGGTGTAAGGGATAAAAACAGGGTATGCTCATCTTCAAAGTGACAATTTCCTTCTCCAGGCGGGTTTTGCAGCTGTTCAACTCGAACATTCTCCCAGTGAGATGGGCGATTTGTTTGGGCTGGTGCGATCGCAGGATTTTGCATCATCGAAACTCCGTATGCCTTGCACTTGCACTAATATTAAGCTGTTACGCATTTAAAAGTCATATTGTAGGGTGCGTCAGATTTAGATATTTTCCTTTCTATATCAGGCTTTACTGTCTGACGCACCCTACTCGTTAATAAGTGATTTAAATGCGTAACAGCTTATACCAATTCTCTATGAAGATGCCCTTAATTCACCCCACCCCAAACCCCTCCCCGTCTACAGGGAGGGGCTATGATTAAGCGCAATTTTACACAGAATTGGTATTAGTCAAGTTTTCCAGTTTGCAGGTCTGGTGAAATTAACAATTAGCCGCAAGATTGTACAAGTAACGCAAGAATCAGATAGTTGAGAATCGAGCTTTTTTCTAATCTGAGGATATCGTTACTTGGGAAAAGCAATCATGAAAATCGTAATTTTTGGGGCAAGTGGTAGTGTTGGTCGGCAAGTTGTTGAACAGGCTCTCGAACAAGGTCATACGGTAACAGCTTTTGCCCGTAACCCTGCCAAGCTCGATATCCAACACCGCAATCTGATATTGTTTCCGGGAGATGTAATGGATCTTTCAGCGGTGGAACAGGCGGTGCAAGGACAAGATACTGTTGTCTGCACCCTTGGTTCTGGGCAAAAGCTGACGGGAACCATTCGCTCAGAGGGAACAAGACAGATTATCGAGGCGATGAAGCGATCGGGTATTCGACGGTTGATCTGCCAAACTACTCTGGGCGCAGGCGAAAGTTGGGGCAGCCTCAATTTTTACTGGAAGTACATCATGTTTGGCTTGATTTTGCGGAATGTGTTCGCCGATCATGAACTGCAAGAGCAGTATGTAAAACAAAGCGGTTTGGACTGGACTATTGTGCGTCCGGGAGCTTTTGTTGATGGCAAGCGTATTGGTCAGTATCGCCACGGCTTCCCCGGTACTGATAAGACCTCAAAGCTGAAAATTTCCCGCGCAGATGTGGCAGATTTTATCTTAAAGCAATTGGGCGATCGATCTTATCTGCACCAAGCGCCTAGTTTGTCCTATTAGAACTTTTAAATGGATGGGCGTTGCTGAATTAGAAGCGAAAATAACTAATATCAATTCCGGCGGCGCTGGAATTGATATTACGTTAAAAAACCGCGTTTCTCTGTTGGAAATATTAAAACAGATGTGCAAATTTCCTTAGTTGCTAAGTTTGGGGAGTATTTTTTAATTAAACTCTTCATTAGTGAGGAATAAGATGCAGATGCTTACCAAACTCATCGGCTTAATATTGCTAATTGTCGGCGTATATTTTGTTGGTCAAAATATTATTTTTACGACTCAAGTATCCCGCTATTGGTGGAGCGATCTTTCGGCTGCTGGCTCTGTTCTAGCAATTACTAGCGGTATTATATCGTTATTATTTTTCCGCCGCTTCATGGGGGATTTAGGTTGGGGGTTAGTTGTTCTGGGTATTTTATTAATATTTGTTAGTGGAAAAGTTGTTCTATTACCTACGAGTCTGTGGTACTTCTTTTTGTCTTTTGTTTCTCTAATTTCTGGGTTTAAGTTGATTTCAACTGGCAGGCTTGATTTTTAGTTTTTACCGAAAATAGGAGAACGATATACCTACGGTACTACGCGATCGCACCTCCCAGCAATTAACTTATTGATGAGAAAGTGCGATCGCCACCAGAAAAACCCCCGATCGTATTTAACCAGAAATCAACTCCCGATTACTAACTTGAATTTTAGCTTGCCGCGCCTCATTTTTAATTGTTTGGGCAATTGTGTCAGCTACTTGTTTACTTGACCAATAACTACCGTGAGCATCGCCACCATGTACTAAAGCCAAAATTTTCTGACTTACCATTTTAAAAAGGAAATCAGAGAAGTCTTCTCTTTGAATAACGATATCTGCCAAATCGAGATATTTTGTTTCACCATTTAAGGAATCAAAAAGTAATTTTTCTAAGGGCCAAGCTACAGGATCTCCGGGGTGGAGAAAATTTAACCAAGGTAATTGTCTGTTGCGGATATTGTATAAATTTTGCAGCAATTCCTCAAATAATTGTTGGAAATTATGAGTGCTGCCATCAACATGAAGTAAGCTAAAAAGTGCGATCGGTGAACCCATTGTATGAATGCTAGCAAGTTCGATACCTGTATAAGGACTTGGCGATAAACCAAATAAAGTATTCCGAATATCCATAACATCTTGATGGGCTGGAACATTCGGATAATTCCAACGTTTAGCGAACAAAATATCAAACAAAATAACTGTTCCCCAACTGTGAGTAATTAGGTGCAAACGGTCTTTGTTAGGATCGTAACCTTTTAATCCCTCTTTGGCTTGTTCTTTAATCCGTTGTACAACTTCTGAGCCAATGGTTCGGCTAAGATAAAGTGCTGCATCACCTGCAAATTGTAATAATTGATTGGCGCGAAAGTCTTGAAACCAAAGTTCGTTCCAAGCCGTTGATTGTTTAAAAGTGTTGCGGAGTCTTTCTTGGGCATCTTCGTTAATATCACCCCAGTAAAGCGGAATTTTTTCTAGTTGGAGAGATGAATCTGCGCTTTCTTGTATTAACTGGAAAAGTTTGTCGGCGTAAGAGGGCTTTTCCAGCTTGTCGCGGGTGTTTACGCCATGTATAAACAATAGGTAATCTTTTGCCATTGGTCAATTCTCGAAACAAGGACTATATAGTTATTACCAATTGCGCTGACTTGAATCCGGATCTGTAAACTGTATTTTTACGGAGATTTATTCTAGATAATGTGGAAAATCTTCAATAAACTTAATATAATAAGTGAAAATACATATACAACTCATCGAGGCTAAGATTCGCCATGAGAAATATTCCGTACTCTTTTATACTGCGGCGATTGGCTACGATCTTGTCTGTGGCAATTATTTCTCTGAGTTTAATAGCAGCAATTACGGGAATTTTGCTGTCTTTTTATTACGAACCTACTGCGGGTGGGGCGTATAATTCATTGCAAATTATTAAATCCGAAATTCCTAATGGTTGGTTAATTCAGCGGCTTCATGAAGTTGCGGGTAATGGATTAATTGCTGTTGCTTTAATTCAAATTGTGGTGATGTTTTTGGGTGAGAAATTTCGCCGGAGTTGGTTAACTGCTTGGATTAGTGGGATTTTGTTAACTTTAACTGCGATCGCACTCAGTTGGACAGCCATGTTACTTGACTGGACACAGTTAGGATATTGGCGTTTTAACATTGAATTGGGAACCATTGAAGTAATTCCTTTAATTGGTTCTCTATTGCGCGAATTTCTTACAGGTGGAGGCGCAGTTAACACGATGACGGTAATGCGTCTTTACACTTTACATAGCTACATTTTGGCAATGGGGGCGATCGTACTAGCGATCGTTCATTTAATGGGATTATTGCGACAAGAACAAGAAGAAAAGCAAGAATCAATAGAAATCAGTAACACAGCTTATTAGTAAATTAGGAGTTTGGATTTAACCAAGTTATTTGGTATTTCTAAACTCACCAATTTTTACCCGAATAAGTGACATTATAAAACTCCCATAATTGCTGTTGTTATTTGATTAAGTGGGATAGCTTTATCGCTTAAACCTGCTTCTTCAACTGCTCTAGGCATTCCATAAACTACACAGCTTTCTTCGGCTTCTGTAAAGATTAAACCGCCATGAGATTTAATCCAAGCTGAACCTTGTTTGCCATCGGAACCCATGCCAGTCATGACTACGCCTAAAACGCGATCGCCAAAAACCTCTGCTGCTGATTGAAATAATACATCGACACTAGGGCGATGCAAAGTATCAAATGGACGAGCATCTAAATGAGTAAGAACACTACCGTCAGGTTGACGAATAAAACTTAAATGTCTTCCCGCTGGTGCAATTAAAACTGTTCCGGCAGTTACCGGATCTTTCTCCTTTGCTTCTACCACTTTTAACGGTGAAATATCATTCAATCTTCTAGCGTACATTTCTGTATATCCCACTGGCATATGTAACACAACTGCTACTGGAATGGGAAAGTCTTCTGGTAATTGAGGAATTAAAAAAGAAAGTGCTTGGGGACCACCTGTAGAAATTCCCATAACTACAATATCGACGGCTCCTGATGAAACTTTACTTACCAGAGGTGATGTTATTCGGTTATTAGTATTTGTGGGTAAATTACTGAGTTTAATTTGAGCAGCAGCTTTAACTTTTTGAATTAATTCATCGCTAATTTCAAATACTTTTTCTGTTGCTAATGCGGTAGGTTTTTGCACAAATTCTACTGCGCCAGCATCTAAAGCTTCTAATGCAGTTTCGCCACTCTCGCTAGCAATGCTGACAATAATGACTGGTAAAGGGCGGCGCTGCATTTGTTCCCGCAAAAATTCCACGCCATTCATGTTTGGCATAATTAGATCTAACGTAACTACATCTGGTTGAAGTTCTGCAACACAATCTAATGCTTCTCTGCCATCGCGAGCCGTGCCGATGACTTCGATGAATGGACTGCGGGATAACATTTGTTTAATTACCTTCCGCACGTATGCAGAGTCATCTACAACTAAAACCCGAATTACTTCTTCCATTATTTTTTCTCCTGTACGCTAAAATATAATTTTAAGTGTTTTGCTAACAACATTGTTTGATTGTTTCTATTATTTAAGATTTTACATAAATAAAAGCACCATTGATTTCTTGTAATTCAAATTTATTAGTTAATCTTAAGAGAGATTCGGAAGCGGCAACACATAAATAAGCAGGCTTAGGCATATATTTGGCAAAAAAATCGACGGTTTTACGAATTGTTTTATGGTCGAAGTAAATAAAGACATTCCGACAAAATATAATATTAGCACTAGCTAGATATTTAATCTCATCTTCTGCCACTAAGTTAGCGATCGACCACTCAATCGAGTCGTGAATTTCCGGGATAATTTGCCACTTATTGTCTTGGGTTGGGAAAAAATATTTAGTTTGTAAATGTAATGGTAAGGTGCGGAAGGAACGCTCTCGATACAAACCTGTTTTAGCTTTAGCGATCGCGCTAGCACTAGCATCGCTAGCATAAATTTTAATTGGTACTTTGTTCAGCAAACCTGTCTCATTCAGTGCCATAGCAATAGAAATTGGTTCTTCCCCAGTGGCACAAGCGGCGCTCCAAATTCGCAAAGTTCGGTTGGGAAACTGAGCAAAGTGTTCAGGAACCAAGACATTAACTAAAGCTTTAATTTGATCTACTTCCCGCCAAAAAAAAGTTTCTTGTACAGTAATAACATCCATTAGATGTGTCCATTCTCCGGCAGCATTATCATCATATTTCAGCAGATAGTAGTAATCTAAAAATGAGCTAAAACCACAAGCAACTACGCGAGGAAAGAGTTTTTCTGCCAACAAATCGCGATTAGAATTAGTAAAATTCATCCCGGTACGTTCCTGAATCAAATCGCTTAATAAAATAAAATAGCTATCAGGTAAACCGAAGGATTCCAAACTAAATTTCATGATTGATGATTGTTGGACATTTTTGCCGTTATCGATTTTCAATTCCCAATTTTAATGTTTTAATCTAAAATTAACCAAGGGCTTTTTGTGCTGCTTGGCGAACTATAGGATCGGGGTCTGTATGTGCCATAACAGCGATTTTGCGTTCTGCATAGCGATTTCCTAAATGTTCTAATCCATTAACTGCGGCTAATCGCACGATTTGTTCTGGATCGTCCAAAGCGACGATCAAAAGTTCGGAAGCACGGGGACATCTTAATCTGGTCAATACTTCTACGGTGGCGCAGCGGACTTCCAGGTTAAAATGAGTTAAACCTTTGCCAATTGCTTCAACTTGCTTTTCTCCCAAATTCGCCAGAGCGATAATGCAGGCTTCGTTGTGTTTTAGATTAGCGGTTAATTCTAGCAAAGCGGCGATCGCTTCTTTTGTAGCCAACTGTGCTAATGCTTCAATAGCAGCAAACACAACGGTTACATCTGAGTCTGTAGCTGCTAGATCCTGTAAAATCGATTCGATATCTTGACCACCTCTTTTTCCTAAAGCTTTAACTGCACAGACTCGGAGGAACAAATCTTCTGAGCGCAAAGCGGAAAGTAAAGGTGGTAAAGAATTCGGGTGTCCCACTTGTCCCAAAGCACTTAAAGCGGCTCGGACTAAATCGTTCGGCAATTTAGTATCCTCAGCAATGGGAGCCAAGAAGGAAACTACTCTTGCGCCGCCAATTTGTCCTAAAGCTTCTACAGCAGCGATTCGCACGATCGTACTGGGATCTCGATGAGCGAGATTGGCTAAGGTATCGATCGCCTCAGTATAACCATTCCAACCGATCGCTTTAGCTGCATAGTAGCGTACCCAAGGTTCTTTATCTTGTAAAGCCTTTAACAAATGGGGATAAACTAAAGTGCAATCCATTTGTCCCAAAGCTCTAGCAGCAGCGGCTCTAACTTTTGGAGTTTCTCGTTCCAAAGCGTGAATTAAAGTAGGTAATACAGGAGCATTTTCCAAGTAAGGAATTAATTCGATCGCGGCTTTCCGTACATCTTCCGCTTGGTCTTGACAGCGTTCTAAAAGTAGGTTTACACATTCATTAAAAGCAAAATATCCGGCAATCTTTACTGCTGATTCGCGGACATAAGCATCAGTATCTTGCAGCAAAGTAATCATTCGGTTGAGCATATCTGGATGCCCTAAAGAATTAAGTGCAGCTACTACTGCTAAACGCACGGTGCTATCAGGATGACCGATTAAACTTAGGAGTGTATCGAAAGAACGGCGATCGCCAATTTGCGCCAAAGAATTAGCAGTAACGACCATTAATTCTGGTAAAGGGGGATTAGATGAAAACTGCTCTTGATTAGTTTCCGAACTAGCTCCAGTTTCGGTTAATAATTGAGTTAATGCTGGTACAGCTTTGGAATCACCAATTCTACCTAAAGCAATTACTGCTGCTCTGCGGATTTCTAAATCTTCTGCTGACAATTGTTCGATTAATAAATTTGTGACTTTTTTGCCATAGCGAACTAAAGCTTCAATCACTGTACCTCGAACTATTTCTTCACCTAAAAGTCGGGTTAAAGCACGGGCGGTTTTGGGATTTCCATCACATCTGCCTAATAATAATGCGATCGCTCTTAACTCGTCCGGTTTATTATCATGAAGATTAGCTAATAAATTATCGATGCCTCTTTGATCAATTGCGGTAAAAGCTAAATCAGCAATATAATCACCTTCATGGTAAGCATTTTCATAACGGTCATGTAACACGCCAATTGCACTTACTATATTAGGCACAGGCGGGTTTGGTTGATTTAACAAACTGGCAATTGCTGACACTACACTAGAGTCGCCCAAAAAGGCTAAGGTATCGACTACCGCAGTTACTAATAATTCATCTCCTAACAAAGGTAAAAGTTGGTTAGCAACAAAGGCTAATTTAGGTAAGTTTACTTCCTTCAAACTAATACTTTTTAAAGCATCTAAGGCGGGAAATGCCAGGAAAAAATCTCCGCCACAAGCGATCGCCACTAAATCTTCTACGGCATCAATTGCTTGTAAATGTCCTAAAGCATCAATTGCATGATATTGGACATTGGAATCGCTATCTTGTAAGGCTATTTGTAAAGCTGGAATTGCCCGAATGTCTTTTTGTTCTCCTAAAGCTAAGGCGGCATAAACTCGCAAATCAGCATCTTCACTATTCAGACAGTCAATTAAAGCGGGAACAATATCAACTTTGCCATGAGCTAAAACTTGCAATACACCGTTTAAAACACTAGGATTACGGTGTTCTTCGCGTAAACTTCTTAATAGGGAAGTGGCAAGAGTTGAGCCACTAATTGCTGCTAATCCATCAACGGCAGCACGACGAACTCGCCAACTGCGATCGCCTAATGCTTTAACTAGCATTTGTTCTGGTTCTGATATCTTAGCTTTTGCCAAAGTTTGGACAGCAACTAAACGCAGATTTTCTTCTGGGCTTTCTAGTTGTTCGGCTATATTTAGTCTGATTTCCAGTTCGTTGGTAATATCTTCGATCGTCACTATCGTACCGATAATTTCATTCTTTTCTTTTAAAGGAGCAATTGTTACTCGTTGCTGCATTTTTTGAAAGTAGCGCGAGGGAATTGTCAGGGAACATTCAAATAAGTAAGGGTAAATTTTTTGAGGCAGGGTTTCAATTATTCCGTGTTGTAGTACCCGCTGAAAATGTCCAGAGATACCACTTTCAGTAAAGCAGGGAATTAGTTCAGCTAAAGCTGAACCTTTGGCGACTTCTTCAGATAATCCGGTGGCTTTAGTTAGCCAATTATCCCAAGAAGATACGACGAGAGAATTATCTGTCGTGAAAATACTAATTGTTGGCTCATTGTTTATGTTTAACATTAGATTTGGTTGGTGTTTGATAGTTAGGAGAGTAGGGGAAATTTGGCAATTTTAGATTTATTGTTGGTGGAAGCAATCTAAAATCTGAGGACTTGTTCAACTTCTTTGATTTCTTGCAGATGGCGATCGCTCCCAGCCCGAATTTGATCTAAACTTTTCAAAATTACACTAGCAAGATTGGAATATTCTCGATTACTGCGGTTAATGACGGCAATCTGTCTAGAAATATTTTGTGTCCCGGAAGTCATATCTTTAACTGCCCTTGTTTGTTCTTTCATGGCTTTAGCTGTTTGGTCAGTTTGACGGCGAATACTTTCGACGGCGCTGGTAATTTGCGAGGCAGCACTGGCTTGTTCCATCATCGCTTTAGTAATATGACTAATTAACCGAGCCAGACGTTCAGATTCTTGAGAAATTTGTTCGGAACCTGCGGCTTGTTCTGCGATCGCACGAGAGGTATTTGTTGAAGCACGACGCATTAATTCTACAGCTTGTAAAATTTGGCTAGCACCTTTTGCTTGTTCTGCGGTTGCTTGGCGGACTTGAATTGCTAAAGAAGTTGTACTTTGTGCGGCTTTAATAATTTCCCTAGCGGCTCTTCCTTGTTCGTTCATTGCATTAGAAACTTGCAAGGTAATTTTCCGCATTTGTGCCGAAGATTGCACAATACTTTGGGCAAATTTCGCTTGTTCTTTAGTAGCTTGAGCTACTTCTTTTGCTTGGGTTGCTGTGGTATTAATCGCGTTAACTACAGTTTGTCCAGCACTCAATTGTTCTTCGGAAGCAACAGCAATTTGCCGGACTAATTGAGTAGTTTCCTGCACTCCATTCAGAATTACTTTTAATCCTGAAGCGCCTTCTTCAGCTAAACGACCACTTTCTTCTGCTACCTGCATTCCATCGTTGGATTTAGCTACTGCTTCTTGAACTACATCTTGTAATGATTTAATAATTATGGCAATATCACTAGTAGCTTGGGCAGCACGTTCGGCAAGATTACGAATTTCTTCGGCAACTACAGCAAAACCTCTGCCAGCATCTCCGGCTCTCGCTGCTTCAATTGAGGCATTTAATGATAGTAAATTAGTGCGTTCTGCAATTAAATTAATCGTATCTACAATGCTGCTAATTTCATTAGTTTGTTTGCCCATATCCCGAATTACATCAGCAGTTTGTGCCATTGAATCACGAACTCTAATTAATCCTTGAATTGATTTTTGTACGGTAACGCCTCCTGTTTCTGCGTCTCTAGCTACACGGGTAGTAATTTCATCTGCTTGTCTGGTGAGATTGCTGACAGAACGGATTGAGCGATCGAGTTCAGTAGCACTAGCAGCGGCATTAGTAGCTGCTTCGGTAATTTGGTTAGTATTTTGGGCGACTCCTTGAATACTAGTCGCCATTTCTTCAATTGAACTAGAAACTCCTTCCACTGTAGCAGCTAAATTTTCTGAGGTAGCAGAAACTTGTTCAATTGATGCTGCCATTTCGTTAATTGAAGAGGTAGCTTTTTCGGCAGCGTTACTTAAATCATCAGAATTATGGGCGACGCTTTGAATAGAACGAGTCATTTCTTCTACAGAAGCAGCGGTTTCATTGATTGATGAAACTAAATTTTCTGTATCTCTACTGACGCTTTTTCCCGACGCAGAAATTTGGTTCATCGAAGTAGTAACCTGAGTGGCTGAGGTCGCCATTTCTTCCGCGGTATTAGCCACACTTTTAATTGAATTAGTACTTTCTTGAATGGAAGTTGCAGTTTGATTTACCGATGCAGCTAATTCCACAGTACCAGCAGTTACTTGTTCAATTGATGCTGCCATTTCGTTCACAGAGGAAACTAGCTGTTCTGCTGAAGTAGCTACTGATTCCGCTTGTATAGATGTTTCTTGCAGAGATTTCACTATAGTATTAGTACTATTGCTGACTTCTTCGATTTGATTTATTTGTGATTCTATTCCTTGAGAAATTGTAGTTGTTGCTCGATTAACTCGGTTAAACTTTTGCAATACTTCTTCGTTTTGGTAAATATTATTACTAATTTCAGCAGGTTTTTCTCGATTTTTAGAACGCAGTTTCATTTCTGATTTCGGAGATTTACCATTGGGGCGGGAGGAATTCTTAGCCATTGTTTTATCCTAATGTTTATTTACAACTATGGTTCTGTTAAAGAAGTAGGAGCGAGGCAGAATTATTAATTAATTGTCGCTTACGGAGCGTGGAGGGGTGAGTTTTGTTCAGATATTTTTGCGGCGAAAATGTTGTCTGCTAAATTTACTCCTACTGTTGTATCTGTAGTTAAGGTAATTATTTCTTCGGCGTTAAGAATCAAAATTAGCCGTTCTCCCAACATGGCAATGCCAGCTAAATATTTACCACTTAATCCAGAAATTGCTTCTGGTGGTGGCAAAATTATGTCCGAAGGAATAGAAATAAATTCGCGGGCGGAGTCAGCAATCAACCCAACTATACGATTATCCACATTAATCACAATTAGTCTGGTACGAATATTATAGGGAACTTTTTCCCAACCAAATCTAACTCTTAAATTAATTGCCGGAATTACTTGACCGCGGGAAAAAACTACTCCTTCGACAAAGTTTGGCGCATTGGGTACAGGTGTAATTTGTTCGACCATTTCCATTTGTTGGACTACCTGAGAGTTGATTCCGTAGGTAGTTCCTGCTAATTCAAACAGGATAAATGGTAATGATGAATTTTGATTTTCTGGCGATCGATCGGGTTGTTTTGACATCACTTTTTCCTCTTTATCTGTTAGTGTAATTATGTAAAATTATCCAGCTTTTCCGGGATAGTTTTTAATTTTCACTGCTGAATTAGCGATCCGAGTTAACGCTAAAGTATCAATAATTAGGACAATGCGCCCATCACCGAGTTCGGTAGCACCTGCAATACCGATAGTTTGTACGAGGGAATCTGTTAGTGGTCTTACCACTATTTCCTGTTGTCCTAAAATCTGGTCTACAGCGATCGCAATAGCGTTTACACCATTACCAACTACAATTAATTTTAAGTTACTTTTAGCAGGAGACAATTCAATTTTGCCAAATTTCTGATTAATTTTTACCTCTTTGTTTGTCGGTGTTTCATTATTGTTTTTTAGGTTAAATACTGTTGCCAATCTAATTAAAGGTAAAACCTGTCCTCGATAGGGAATTAGTTCGTTATTTTCCAAAATAGCGATCGCACTTTCCGGTACTTGAATCACTTCTCGCACCGCAGATTGAGGGATGGCGAAAGTTTGGTTTTGCACAGAGATGATTAGGGCATCTGCGATCGCCAAAGTCAAAGGTAATTGAATCGTGAAAGTTGTACCTTTCCCTTTTTCAGATTCAAGAGTTATAAAACCCCCTAATTCATTTACCGTATTTTTTACTACTACCATTCCCACACCCCTTCCACTAGTCAAATCTACTTGTTCGCGAGTGGAAAAACAGGGGGAACAAATAATATCAAGAATTGTATTATCATCTATTGTTTGATTCGGCAAAAATGAATCAATTAAATCTTGTTTTTTCGCTTGATTTATCACTGCTTCTACATCCACGCCTCGCCCATCATCCGCGATTTGAATTACTACCATTTCTCCCGCAGTAGCCGCCCGCAAGCTAATCTTTCCTTGGGGAGATTTACCACTATTAATTCGTTCAGACTCCGATTCTAAACCGTGACTAACTGCATTGCGTACCATGTGCATCATCGGGTCTAACATTCGTTCAACCACGAATTTATCTATTTCCGTATTTTGTCCATACAACTCCAAAGAAATTTGTTTTTGACTTTCTTTTGCCAAATCACGAATTACGAATTGCATTCGGGTAAAAATTTCGCCAATGGGGACTAAACGCACGCGCATTACGCCTTCTCGCAAGTCGCGCAACTGTCGTTCTAAAGTCAAATTTGTTTCCCGCAAAGTACGTAATTCAGCCGCAGGTACTTTATTTTTTAAATTCTTTAAATTATCGGCAAACTTGGCGCGAGTAGTAACTAATTCTCCCACCATTCGCATTAATTCATCTAACTTTGTTAAGTCTACCCGAACTACATTAGAAGGAGTAGATCCGGTAGCATTAATAATTGGAGAAGTTTGGGTAAGAGGAGATGTAGGATGTAAAGAAGTAAGCTTTTCTGGTTTTTCTGCGATTTCTTTGATTAAATATGTTCTATAAGTCAGTCCATCAGCATCCCACCCAGCAAAAGAAGTTTCAGGAACATTTGTTGTCACGACAAAATTGAAAACAACGTCGCCATTTTCCCGAATTTTTGGCGAAGCGTGAATCAATTTACCGATCGCTCGCAATCTTTCCCGAATAGTATTAACATTAATGCCTCGTTCTGCCTTTTCTTGTCCTGGTAAAAACTCAAATTGCCAAGCTATTTCGCCCTTTTCTAAAGCTAGTTGCAGTTCAGTTTGTTCGGCAGGTTTTAGTGCGATCGTAGTTAGTTGAATAGCAACAGAATTTACTGGTTGATTTTCTACTGTTTCTTTAATACTTAATGATTCTTCTTCATCTGGCATCTTTTCAGAAAAGGCATTGGTTAACTGACTCATTATTGAGCCAATATCCGGCAAAGTACTTTGAGTATGGTAAGCAGTAATCACCTGCTCTAACATAGTAGTTCCATCAATCAAAGCATCAATTCCTGCGGCAGTAAGTCTAATTTTTTGTTCCCGCAAAAGCCGCAGATAACTTTCCATTTCATGAGATAGTTCCTCAGCTTCTTTCAAGCCAACCATTCCTGATAAGCCTTTGATTGAATGAAAGCTAATAAAAAGTTTATCAAGTAAGGAATTCTCAATTTTTAGCTGATTAATTTGTGATTCAATTGTCAATAAAATATCCCGAATATTGATGATATGCTCATCACATTCGGCAAAATAATCATCAAGAAAGTTAGCAAAAAAATTATCCATTATTGATTGTTTTGCTTCAGCCAGCTTAAATGAGTGTTCCCTACTTTTCTTAATTTAACAATTCTAGTGCTTGGGCTGCAAAAGTTTTTGGTTCAAAAGGTTTAGTCAAATATCGTGACGCTCCCGCTTGTAATGCTTCAGCACGGCTAGTTTCATCGCCTTTAGTAGTTAAAACAATGATTGGGATGTGGCTGTATGCTTGATGCGATCGGACAAACTGTAAAACTTCTAATCCGTGCATATCCGGCATATTTAAATCCAAAATCATTAAATTAACTGGCGCTAGCACGAGTCTTTCAATTGCCTCTAAACCATTACTAGCCTCATTAAAAGTTACATCTTTTAATTTTTGCAATGATGCCATTACCATTCGTCGCATCGTTGCCGAATCATCCACAACTAAAATTTGTTTCATCAGTTTCTCCTTTATAGAGAATTCCATCCTCATAGAACTAAAAAGCGAAAATTTGGGTATAGTTTTACTTAGTCAGCTTCCCATATTAGTAAGTTAAATCAAAGTTTAAAGATACTATTTAGAGTTTCGATTTTATAAAATAATTACTATATAAAGTGTAAATCCATTGAGAATCTCATTGCTAGCAGAATGTTATAAAAATTCTTAAAAATTAATATTCCGCACAAAAAAATCTTCTAGGATACCTAATATATATTTTATCCTGAAACCGTAAAAACCAAATCAGTATAACAACCGAATCTTACAAGTTGATGGAAGTGTCGCACTTGCCTAAATTCTCAGTTTTCTACCTTCATTAAGCTGTGAACCTTTTAGGTAGCTGTAAATAGCATAAGTGAATTGTGGGATAGCTTTTTTCCTATCGGCAGGTTCAATTAGTTGGGGATGCAAACCCCGACTAATTGAAGACCTAAAATATTCTACTTAGTAGGCGTGTTAAACTCTGTGTAGCGGTAGGTAAAAAGGTTTATCTGACAAAGAAGATTTTATAGTTAAAAGTATTAGTTACCTACCTTTATGTGACTTTTAAAGTAACCGAAAAGAATCGAGAAACTTTTGCACATTTCCAGGTTGAGTGGTCATACCCACAACTATATAAAGCCGATTGTTAACTAAATAAACTCGACCTTTGCCATTAATACCTTCACCCAGAATAAATTCAAATTCTTTACCTGGATAACCATCTAAGGAAACATTTTTTGCCGTGACTAATGTAGCATTAGCACCTTTAGCAAAATCATTGGGTGCATTGTCTAACAATTTGGTAATTTCTTCCTTAGTCAACTTTTCAATTTTAGGAATATCGGAATAGTGAATTAGGAAAGCAGAGTTATTAGAAGTTAGGGAGAAAGAGTGTTCAGTGGAACCGTCTTGATTAGTTCCTGTCTCTTGTTTAGGAGTTCCTGGCATGGAGACAGCGAATCCTCCTTGCTTAGAGGAAAACTCATTCCAGGATGTTTCTTGAGTTAAGAGAACTGGCAGTGGAAATTTTACTAGAGTTTCCGCTCGCAGGGGAGTTGACAAGCAGAGAGGAGTAGCGAGAATGATGATAGCGAGGGTTTTGAGTTTCATGTTCAAGATAGCTCCAAGTTTAGTGAACCGCCTCTTTTAGAGGATACACTGGAAGGAGTTTTTGAGCCGTATTTTCCTAAGTTTCTAAAAATTTAGTAAAACAGTGGTAACATTTCAGTTTTTAATAGGTAATGGAACGTAATTAAGTGCTGCCATGTTTAATTCTTTGCTAATAGCGATCGCCTCCAGTGACGTAATCAAGTGGTTAGATAGTAACCCCGTATTTCTGCGCCTCCTCGACTGGCTTTTCTGGGGAATTAATCACCCAATTTGGGGCGTAATTATATTGTTGACAATATTGGCGTTACTGTGGAATTTATTTAAAGGTTTTAGCTATTTGGTAGCAATAATTGCCAGAGAAATCATGCAATTACCAATGAGATTATTGCGCCTAATTTGGCGAGTTAGTACCAAATCTATGCAGCAAGTTGGCAATTTAGCTCTTAAACCATTTAGCTGGACAAAAACTACGGAAATTCCCGCTTTACCTCCAGCAACTTCTCAAATAGTCCAAATTGATAAACAACAAAGATTAAACGAAATCTCCCATAGACTAGAAGAGATTCAAAACGAGCAAAATGAACTTTTACAAGAGGTAGCATCCTTATTGGGTGGAGAGAAAATTACTGTGGAAATTACCCAAGATTTAAAACAGGTTTAGCAAAATAATTTTGATGAAAAAGTTTTCTCCAGCGCAGTCAACTATGCTTTTGTTAAGCCTAGTAAACTTTATGTTGCCAAAGCTATAGAACTACTAATTTTTATTATTGAATTAACTGGAGTTTGCCGAAATGATATGATAAATTAAACTATTTCAGTTGATGAAATATGGAAATCTTACTTCTAGAAAGACTTTCCCAAGACTGGCAAAAGAGCAAAGATTTTTTTGGGCAACAAACGGGAAGTACAATTGATACTATCACAACATTGAGCGAACAAACGAAAGATTCTCTCTCCCAATCTACTGAGCAAGCAAAAGAAATTTTTATCCAAGGAACAAGCAAACTTTTAACTAATTTCAGTCAAGAAACAAGTCAAGCTGTTAGTACAGTAACAGCAGCAACGGAAAAAGCCAAAAGTTCATTAACTCAAGCTACGAGTCATGCTGTTACTAGCATAAATGAAACTAGTAAAAGTGCGGTGGGATCGATCGCCCAAACCGCCCAAAAAGCCAAAGACACAATTTCCCAAACTTCTGTACAAGCAGTTGATAGTATTCAGCAAGTAACAGAACAAGCAAAAGCATCTTTAGAAGAAACAATTCAAAAAACCGAAGGTTTAAGTCATACCTTAACTGAAGGTATAGAAAATGGGATAAACGGTTATGTTACTGATTGGATGAATCATCATGTAGTTTTAGGTTGGTTGTTCAATCATCCGCTGTTTGCGATCGCCATTTTCCTAATATTCATTTTGTTAATTTGGGGATTATTTCAAGCTGTAGGTAACTTAATTGTTAAAAGTTGGATGTCGGTTTTGTTATCTCCAGTTTTGTTGGTGCGATCGCTTCTCCCCAAAGCTTATCAATCAACAGCAAACACCATCAACAATAAACTTCCATCACCAAAACTAGACAGCGAAGATCCCAAAGAAAGATTCAATGCAATTTTGCACAGACTGAATGAAATCAAACAAGAACAGGAAACTCTTTTACAAGAGTTAGCCAAAATTTTAGAGACAACCGATCTAAATTTAAAAGTGAAGTAAGGTAAGTTAACAGTAGGGGCGAAGCATTCGGGCAATAAATCTAGATTTTCACTCATAAATTTTGACCCGAATGCTTCGCCCCTACAAATTTTCAATAAACATCTAAACTCAAACTAAATCCCGGTAATACATCTTCTCCTAACAATTCAGTTGGTAAATTTCGCACCTCTACCTCTTGTCCTAAACGATAAATTTCCACCTGTTGCTGTTGGGGATTAATCAACCAACCTAACCTTACTCCTGCGTCTAAATATTCCCACATCTTCTCTTGTAAAGTTGACAAATTATCTGTTTCTGACCTTAATTCGATCGCAAAATCTGGTGCAATTGGGGGAAATTTCCGCCTTTGTTGTGGTGTTAAAGCTTCCCATCGTTCGCGACTAATCCAAGCAGCATCGGGAGATCGATCGCCACCATTTGGTAACTTAAAAACAGTAGAAGAACTAAAAGTATAACCAAGTCGAGTTTGCCGATTCCAGATCAGCAAATCACCGTTCAATTCTGATTCACGATTCCCACTTTCTCCGCCAACTGGAGGCATAATAATTAATTCTCCTTTTGCATTGCGTTCAAAGTTCAACTCGCGGTTATTTTGGCAAAGTTGATAGAATTGTTCATCAGTTAAATGAACTGAATTGAGGTTTAATTTTAGGGGAGTGAGTACCATCGAACATTCTCCAGCAAAAACGTAATTTCTACTATTTCTAAAGTTAGATGTTCACTAAGAAAAAATTTGTTAAATATCAAAGATTTTCCTTCTTGAGAAGAGAATTTTAGGGATTTTTAGGGTCTTGACACAACTTTAGGTTATACCTTTTATAAAAAATCTGTATCTAAAATTACTAAAATTTTATTTGTTAAAATTTCATAACATTGTTTAATAGAATTTGGTACTGCAACGAGTTCTGGCTAGGATGAGAAAATTGCCACAATACGAGAAGTCCGCCCTCCCTATACCTACGAGAAAGCTGCCGAGAAACCGCTTTTCCAGGTTGCTACGATATATTAAATTCAAGCTTGGGAGATTAGGCGATCGTTCTGCTCATCAGCCAGGGTTCCTCTATCAAGAAATTTTGTGGTCTTATCTGGGAAGTTTTCTGGGAATTGCGACTCTTGCTTATCTCACCACTCGTAGTGGCTATCCACTAATTGCAGCACCCTTTGGCGCAACAGCTGTTTTAGTATTTGCTGTACCCGATAGCCCTTTGGCTCAACCCAAGAATGTGATTGGGGGAAATTTGATTGCGGCGATCGTCTGCGTTACACTCGTACAGCTGTTTGGTTCCGAACCTTGGGTAATGGCGTTAGCAGTGGCGACAGCAATTAAGCTAATGCAGTTAACTAGAACGCTTCATCCGCCAGGAGGTGCGATCGCCCTATTGGGAGTAATGAGCCATGCTAACTGGGATTTTGTCTGGACTCCGATTTTGCTAGGGTCGATCGTAATGGTTTTGTGTACAGTCATTTTCCATAACTTAGTTGCTCGTAGAACCTACCCTAAACACTGGCTTTAACGGCGATCGAGGTTAATGCTAAAGTTACCTTATTAAGCAATTAGTCAAACTAAACAAAGGATTGCTAAAAGTGGAAAAACTGCTTAATCTGCATATAGAAAAACTACCAGAAGGAGTTTATTTAGCAACATCCGAAGATCTTCCAGGGTTAGTAGCACAAGGAAAAACTATTGCTGAAACATTAGAAATTGCGCGTGATGTAGCCCAAAAGTTATTAGAAGCAAGATCTGAGCGAAATCAACCAGATTTTTTGCAACCTGTAGCTGATGAATTTGATTATCCCTTAGTGGTGGCTGGGTAGTCAGATTATGGGTAGATTAGCTGGATTTCGTTACAGAGAAATTGTAAAAATTTTACAATCTTTTGGCTTGGTTTTTGACCGCCAAGCAGCAGGTAGCCATGAAATTTGGTATAACCCTGAAACTAACAGGTACACTACAATTCCCAATCATACAGGTGATATGCCAGAAGGAACATTGCGTGCAATTTTGAAGCAAGCTAGTATTACTCCAGAAGAATTTCTCGATCGCTCTCGTTAAAAAATGCGATCGCAATTTCTTAGCAGAGTACAATCAGCCTTAATTTTAATCTTAGCGATCGCATTTAATTCTCAGTTTGCTTCTCCAGTGTTTCCCAATTTTCTCTTAAGTATCTGTTCCATTTCTCGGAAATCTTCATCAGTTTGGGGAAAGGGATATTTTGGACTATTGGGATTTCTGCGGTTAATTAGGGCTGCGATCGCATCGTCATCTTCTCGATGACTTAAAACATAAGCTCTCAATTCTTGACGAGTCATATTATTAAATTCAGGCTTCTTCATCATTAAAACTCCTGCGTATCGTTGACAAAGTTTATAATTCTAAGTTCTAAAGATTTTTTTGAACCACGAAGACACGAAGGACACGAAGAAAGAGGAAGAGAATGAGAAGTTTTCACTATTGATTCATTAGTTTGCCCTTAGTAACTCACTGGAGTTTAGACATCGCACCTTCGGTGCGATAGTCTAAACTACAGTAACTCAATATCTATCACTTTACCTCTACAACTCAAAAAATCTCTTCTTCCTCTTCTCTTCGCGCTCTTCGTGTCTTCGTGGTTCAAATAAAAAAAACAGCTACCTCCACCAAGGAAGCAGCTGTTTTTACCAAAAGGCGGGCAAAAAGCCTACCCAATTAAACTTAGTAATCGAAGTCGCCACCCATGCCAGCGCCAGCACCAGCAGGAGCATTATCCTTGGGTTCTGGTTTGTCAACCACGATACATTCGGTAGTTAACACCATTCCAGCAATAGAAGCAGCATTTTGCATCGCGGAACGAGTTACCTTAGCGGGGTCAACGATACCAGCTTCAAACATATCAACGAAATCGTTCTTAGCTGCATCGAAACCAACGTTAAAGTCTTTTTCTTTCACTCTTTCAGCGATTACCGCGCCGTTTTGACCAGCGTTTTCAGCGATTCTCTTCAGCGGAGCGGTCAAAGCACGAGCTACAATTAAAGCACCTGTCAACTCTTCACCAGTCAGGTTTCCGTTAGCCCATTCTTCAACTTGGGGAGCCAAGTGAGCTAAAGTTGTACCACCACCGGGAACAATCCCTTCTTCGACAGCAGCTTTTGTCGCGTTAATCGCATCTTCTAAGCGCAGCTTGCGGTCTTTCATTTCAGTTTCGGTAGCTGCACCGACTTTCACAACTGCAACGCCACCAGCTAGTTTAGCCAAACGTTCTTGCAGTTTTTCCTTGTCATAAGAAGATTCGGTTTCTTCCATTTGACGACGGATTTGATCGCAGCGAGTTTTAACTGCTTTTTCGTTTCCTTCAGCGACGATCGTACTATTATCTTTGGTAATAGTCATGCGACGCGCTCTACCCAGCATATCGATCTTGGTGCTTTCCAGCTTCAGACCTGCATCTTCGGTGATTACTTGACCACCAGTTAAGACTGCAATATCTTCCAGCATAGCTTTGCGCCGATCGCCAAAGCCAGGAGCCTTCACCGCAGCTACGTTCAATACACCACGCAAGCGGTTAACTACCAAGGTCGCCAAAGCTTCTTTTTCAATATCTTCAGCGATGATAACTAATGGCTTACCAGAACGAGCAACTTGTTCTAAAACTGGTACTAAGTCTTGTACCAAAGCAATCTTCTTGTCAGTTAACAGAATGAAAGGTTCATCTAAAACCGCTTCCATCCGTTCTGCGTCAGTTACAAAGTAAGGAGAGATGTAACCTTTATCAAAGCGCATCCCTTCGGTAATTTCCAACTCGGTAGTCATGGACTTACCTTCTTCCAGGGAAATCACGCCTTCTTTACCAACTTTATCCATTGCTTCGGCGATCATGTTGCCGACTTCTTCATCGTTACCAGCAGAGATGGTACCAACTTGAGCAATAGCTTTGGTTTCTTCAACTTGACGAGCGTGTTCTTTAATTTTACCTACCAAGAAGTTGGTAGCTTTGTCGATACCGCGTTTGAGGGCGATCGCATTTGCACCAGCAGCAACGTTCCGCAGCCCTTCTTTTACCATTGCATGAGCTAAAACTGTTGCAGTGGTGGTACCGTCGCCAGCAGCATCATTAGTTTTGGAAGCAGCTTGACGAATCAAAGCTACACCAGTGTTTTCTACATGATCTTCCAGTTCAATTTCTTTAGCAATGGTGACACCATCGTTAACAATTTGGGGAGCACCAAATTTCTTTTCTAACACTACGTTGCGTCCTTTGGGCCCTAAAGTCACCGCAACTGCTTCTGCTAAAATATCCATTCCCTTTTCTAGGGCACGACGAGCGTTTTCGTTGTAGATGATGCGCTTAGCCATAGTTTTTCTGTTTCAGTGATTGTGTAATGTAGAGTTGGAATTTTTGTCATTGGTCATTTGTCATTTGTTATTTGTCATTGAGGTTAGTCTTTTTCCTAATGACCAATGACTAATGACTTTATTAGCTAACAATGGCAAGAATGTCTTTTTCCGACAATAAAACGTACTCATCGGTACCGAGTTTGATATCGGTGCCAGCATACTTGGAGTACAGAACTTTGTCGCCAATTTTTACTTCTAATTCTTGGCGAGTGCCGTCTTCATTGCGCTTGCCGGGACCTACTTGTACAACTTCTCCAACTTGGGGTTTTTCTTTGGCGTTGTCGGGAAGTAGGATACCACCAGCAGTCTTTTCTTCAGCAGCACTTACTTTAACAAATACTCGTTCACCCAAGGGTTTAACGGTAGAAACGCTCAATGATACAGCAGCCATAGTTAATTTTAATCTCCAGAGCTTTTCTGTTTACTTACAGCAGAGATGAGTTGGCAAGTGCGTTCCGATTAGGTATAAGTTCTTTATCACTCTTTACCTTTTCGTTGGCGATTAGCACTCTCACCTCCTGAGTGCTAATTTAAAACGAGGCGTACCCCAATGACAATAAATTTTTGTGTACGGGTTCCCGAACTAAGTCAGGTGAGGCATTATTTATTAATGCGAATACTTTCAAGGCAATGAAGATGGAGAACTCAGCAATTCAGGCAGAAGATGAAACTTGTAATGTTTGTGAGTCGCCAGAAAAAGATGCTTTAGCTGTTTGTGTGCAAAAGTTAGGCATCAACCAAATTCAACGGCATATTTTTCTTTGTGCCGATCAAACTTTGCCGCAATGCTGTTCTAAGGAAGCTGGGTTACAAGCGTGGAATTACTTAAAAAAACGTTTAAAAGAATTACAATTAGATAAGCCAACAACTAATCAGCCAAATTGCATCTTTCGGACTAAGGCAAACTGCTTGCGAGTATGCTGTTCCGGGCCAATTTTAGTGGTTTACCCTGATGGGGTTTGGTATCGCAATGCTACCCCGGAAGTAATTGAAAGAATTATTCAGGAACATTTAATTGGTAATCAAGTTGTCCAAGAGTACGCTTTTTTAACTCGTCCCTTACCGGATACCGCTTTATCTGGGGAGGTTACGGGGAACTACTGAGAATTACGAACATTTAAATGGGAGAGCCTAGTAATTTTACTGCGATCGATACGATATTTGTTTGCCAAGGGGATGCTTTTACCCAGAGGAGATATTATCATTGCAATTAAACAGTATAACTCAGTATTACTACTAGGTTTCCCTTGGTTATTTGCAAACGGCTGATTTCCAGTAACGTATACTGGTTGTTACTTAGTTAACAAGTCCTACTCAACAGCCTGTTCAGTACAATGTAGATAATACTGGGGAAATCAATTACTTACAAACGTAATTGCTGCCAGTAGGGCAAGTGGTAAAGCATGGTTAAGGAAACTCGTGTGAGAGATACAAAAAAACTACTGCTGATTGATGATGACCCGAATTTAATCTTACTAGTCCAAGATTATTTAGAATTTCGGGGTTATGAAGTAATCACGGCAGAAAACGGTCGGGAAGCATTAGAAATACTGGAACAGGAGAGTCCAGATTTAATTATCTGCGACGTGATGATGCCGGAAATGGATGGATATACCTTCGTCAAGCACGTTCGGGAAGATCCTATGACCAATTGGATTCCGGTGTTGTTCCTTTCTGCTAAAGGTCAAAGCCAAGATAAAGTCAAAGGCTTAAACACAGGCGCAGATGTTTATATGGTAAAACCATTTGAGCCAGAAGAACTAGTGGCTCAGGTGGAGTCTTCACTTAAACATACCGAACGGCTACGGAATCGCGCAGTTAATGGAGATAGCAATCAAAGAATTCATGTTCCTTTTGATGTGCAGTTAACTCCTACGGAACTGAAAGTGGTACAGCACGTAGCACGAGGTTTAGCTAATCGAGAAATAGCAGAGGAACTAAATGTTAGTCAACGTACAGTAGAAAGTCATGTGTCGAATATGCTGGGCAAAACTGGACTGCATAATCGCACCGAACTGGCACGTTGGTCAATTGAAAACAATATGGCTTGAGCAAATACTAAATGCTAATTGCTATTCGGAGGTGGTGATTTCAGATTGAATTTTTCAAATTGCAGAATTAAACTAAACTTCTTACTGAAAATTTGAATTTTTCCGATCTGAAATTACCCAATCATTCCTGCACATCTTTAATCCGAGTTTTACGCTCTAGGATTTCTTTAAGTACCAGGGTGACTACTGCTAAAAAGGCTAGTAACACGGCTGCGGAAAAAGCGGCTTGTGTCTGGTATTGCTTATAAGCTTCCTCAACAAATAAGGGTAATGTTTGAGTTTTGCCAATGATATTGCCGGAAACAACTGCGACTGCGCCAAATTCTCCCATAGCTCTGGCATTAGTTAAAATCAAGCCATAAAGTAAACCCCAACGAATACTGGGTAAGGTAACGCGCCAAAAGATTTGCCAGTCTTTTGCGCCTAATGTTCTCGCTGCTTCTTCTTGGTCTAAACCTACTTCTTCGAGCACGGGTATTACTTCTCGTGCAACGAAAGGTAGGGTAACAAAAGCGGTGGCGATGACCATTCCGGGAAGGGCGAAAATGATTTTAATGTCTGCTGTTTGTAGCAAAGGATTAAACCAACCACTGCGTCCATAAAGTAGTACGATCATTAAACCTGCTACTACTGGTGAGATGGCAAAGGGTAGGTCGATGATACTTAAGAGTAGGGTACGACCGGGGAAGTTTTTGTTGCGTGCGATCGCCCAAGCCGTACACAATCCAAATACTGCATTAATGGGAACAACAATAGCAGCAATTAATATCGTCAACCAAACTGCATTTAAAAAGCTAGGTTCCGTCAGGTTGCTAAAAAATGGCCCAACTCCATATTTAAAAGCTTGGTAAAATACATTAATTGCCGGAACTAATAGTAGTAAGCCTAAGTAAAGTAAGGCAATGGAAATTAAAACTGGTTTTACCCATTTAGCTTCTTGTTTTTTCGGAACTTTATTCATAACGCCGCCCCCAAGCTTGCAAAAGGTTAATTGCTAATAACATAAACAAAGAAATGAATAACAAAACTGTGCCAATCACAGTTGCACCTGCATAATCAAATTGTTCTAATCTTTGGAAAATTAACACGGAAGCAATCAAGTCTTTAAAGGGAATACTGGAAGAAATAATCACAATTGAACCATATTCTCCCACTGCACGGGAAAAACCCAAGGCGACTCCGGTTAAAATTGCTGGAAATAAAGGTGGTAACAGAACTTTCCAAAATGTTTGTGCATGAGAAGCGCCTAAACTCCAAGCTGCTTCTTCGATTTCTTTTTCCATTTCTTGTAAAACTGGTTGCAATGTTCGTACTACAAAAGGTAGAGAAATAAATAACATTGCTACCCCGACACCAAGGCGGGTAAATGCTATTTTGATGCCGAAAGGTGCGAATAAAGAACCAATCCAACCATTTTCGCTGTAAACTGCGGCTAATGTTAAACCTGCAACGGCGGTAGGTAAGGCAAAAGGTAGGTCAATAGCGGCATCAATTAAGCGTTTGAGGGGAAAGTCGTATCTAACTAAAACCCAGGCAATTAATAAGCCAAATACGCCGTTAATTAATGCGGCAATTAAGGCTGTGGTAAAGGTAACATCATAAGCGGAAAGGGCGATCGAACTGGTGGCAATTCTCCAGAATTCGGCTGGGCCAACTGTGCTTGCTTTTAATAGGAGGGCGGCGATCGGCAAAAATAGCATGATCGTCAGATACCCTAGCATAATTCGCCAAGGCCAAGAGAGATTAAATAACTGAATCTGGGGTTTTTTTCCCACAGGATTCAGCTGAGGAGGAGAAGATACAGCCATAGAATGAAAATTTCCTGATAGGTGAGTATTTTTTGTTAATTTTAGGAGATGAAATTGGCATTTTTTACAAACAAATTATCCCATGTTTTGCGACCTAATTTACTAGGAATTATTTGCTGATTTTTGTTTGGATTTTGTCAAAGATTCCTCCATCATCAAAGAATTTTTTCTGCACAGCATTCCACCCGCCTAAATCTTGAACAGTAAACAATTTTTTAATGGGAATGTATTTCTTAGAGAATTCTTTGGCTACTGTAGGATTAACCGATCTAAAACCAACTTTAGCAAATTCTCTTTGGGCTTCTGGTGTGTATAAATACTGAACAAATGCTTCAGCAACTTCTCGGACATCATGTTTATCAGCGTATTTATCTACAACCGCTACAGGACTATCAACCGAGATGTTGACATTAGGTACTACGTAAGGCAATTTTAGACCATTTAATCTGGCTAAAATAATCTCATTTTCGTAGTTAATTAAGGCATCTGCTTGACCTTGTTTAAAGAATACGTCGCTAGCTTCTCTAGAATCTCTAGGCAATACAGGCACATTTTGGAAAACTTTGGTAGTGAAATTTAATGCTTGAGTATCGCTACCTCCGGTTTCGGTAACAGCACCCCATAATGCTAGGAAATTCCATCTTGCACCACCAGAAGTTTTGGGGTTTGCGGTAATTACTTGTATGCCGTTTTTGGCTAAATCTGACCAAGTTTTAATTCTTTTCGGATTATCTTCACGAGTTACTAAAGCAATTACAGATTTGGCAACAATAGCATTATTAGGTGCTTCTTTTTTCCAGCCTGGTTGAATTAATCCTGCTTGTTCGATTTTGGCAATATCTAAGTCTAAAGCTAATGCTACAACGTCAGCTTCTAATCCATCGATTACTGCTCTAGCTTGGGAACCGGAGGCACCATAACTTTGATTAATTTTAACTTTTTGGTTATGTTCTTTTTTCCACTTAGCTGTAAATTGAGGAATAATTTTTGCGTAAGCGCCACGAGTTACGGCATAAGAAACTAAAGTTATTTCCGCATCTTTTTTATTAGCTGGGGTTGAACTATCTGAAGTGTCGGAGGTTTGGGTATTGCAGGAGGCGATCGCCAAACTCAAACTCACCCCCACTAAAGACAAACAAACAAATCTTTTCCATCCACCTCTATTCAAGTTTAACCACCTTCGCCACCACTGTCTTACTGAATCAGTTGCATTCGCAACTCTTTGACTCAGCAATCTCCCTTCTTTTGTGGCGTTATACCACTGAATCATTACCTTTCCTCTATAATCTACGGTTAATCGGTCGGAATACTGTATTTAATTAGCACAATATTTAATTATATAGAAATGAAGGCAAAAATGCAATCGTTATTTTCAAGATTTAACAATGCAAAGGAAGGAATGAAAGAAAAACGTAGGGCAGTAGGGCAGGCATCTTGCCTGCCTTATCAATGTGACGGGCAAGATGCCCATCCTACGAGAATTCAAAATTTGTTAGCTTCGGGAAAGTAACGGAGAACTTCTGCAACTGACCAAGCTTGGGCGAAAGCGCCTTGCGGTGTGTGCGGAGGATCGCCATCAAAGATTTCGGAAACTGAACCTAAACAGGCTTGATTTTGAAAATGATCTAACATTAATTGCCAATCAAAAGGCAATGGTTCTGTTTGATAAAAGCGTTGCCAAGCATTAATAAAACAGCCGATTAACCAACTCCAAACTGTTCCTTGATGGTAAGCACTATCGCGATAAAGTGAATCTCCAGTATAGGAACCAATATAATCTGGATCGTCTGGTGCGAGACTGCGTAAACCGTAGGGAGTTAAGAGTTTTTCCTTGGCGATTTGTAATACTTGGCGGGCTTGTTCTGAGGGAAATCCGCAATGATATAAGGATAAAGCTAAAACTGCGTTAGGGCGAATTTTGGGGTCGGGTTGGTCATTTGGGGAAATGGTATCGTAGAAATATTGTTGTTTGGGATTCCAGTATTTTTGCAGGGATTTTTTGACTTTTTCTGCTTGCTGGAAATAGCGATCGCGCTGACTAAGCAACTTCGCAGAATTCCCTGTTTGAATAGTTGCCAATTTTTCCGCCCATTTAATTGCCCAACATAAAGCTGAATACCACAAAGCATTAATTTCTACTGGTTTACCACAACGAGGAGTAATCGGTTTACCATTAATTACTACATCCATCCAAGTAATAGCTACATTAGGCGCATCCCAAATTAGTAAACCATCCTCAGCGTCAATGTGAATATTGAATAGAGTCCCAGCAGAAAAGGCTTTGTAAATTTGACGAAATACGGGATATTGAGTTATTAAAAAATCCCAATCTTCCGTTGCTTCTAAGTAAAGCCCTAAATTTTCAATCCACCACAAAGAAGCATCAATGCTGTTATAAAATGGTTCGTTTCCTTGGTCGGGAAAGGTGTTAGGAATTAAACCATATTTACAGTAGGAACCGAAGGTTTGTAATAAACCTTTGGCAATTTCAAATCTACCTGTTGTCAGTGCTAAACCGGGTAAAGCAATTAATGTATCTCTACCCCAATCATTAAACCAAGGATAACCAGCAATTACAGTGGGCCCGGAAATTGAATGGCGATAAACAATAAATCGATCGGCGGCGCGAAGTAGTTGATTGAAGATTGGGGACTGGGTACTAGGGACTGGGGACTGGGGAAGTTTTGAGTTTCGAGTTAAAGAATTTTCTTGCGCCCCTGTGCCCCTGCGCCTCTGCGCCTCTGCCCAACCTAGTTTTGCTTCTAGGGCGATTCGATCGCCTGGTTGCAAAATAATAGTTAATTCACCGGGACACCAGAGGTCTTCCCGATCGCCTAATCCGCGCAATGTTTCTTCGGGATAGTGATAATTCCAATACCAATAACCAGATATTTGATAATCTCCTTTACTCCAAGTTAACTGCCAAGGTGTGCCTTGCCAATCTTGATTAATTGCTTGGAAAATAACGGAGTTTTCGCTAACTTTTTGCGAGAATGTTAATTCTGGAACTGCTGTTTGTTGATGGTGAAAGTTGCGATCGGCAATTAACGGTTTTAATCTTAAAATAGCCGTTTCTTTTCCTTGATAATCATATTGAATCACAGTTTTCTGATCGAACTGATTATTGGCTAATTCTTCGCCTGGTTGCGGAAAACAATTAGGCATGACTATTTGTCGAGTAAGTTGCCAATTTTCCTCACTCCAAATCCAAGTGGGAACTGGTTCAATGGTGAACGATCGCAACAGTTGATAACCCAAAGGGGCAATTGTCCCATTTGACCAGAAATTTGTTCCTAATTCCCTAGTTTTTCTCCCGATTTCTAGCGTTGCTTCTAAGTGAGATAGCAGTAAGGTGCGTTCGCTAGGCGGGTTTATTGCTGCAATTAACCAACCGTGATAAGTACGGGTACGGGCATCGCACAAGGTACCACAAGCAAAACTACCTAGCCCGTTCGTCAATAACCACTCTCGCCGATCTAGACTTTTCATAGGTTACTCAAAATCGTTATGAGTATGATATAGTTGTTACAGTTCGTAATTAAATAGTAGTTGCCCCAGTGGGTAGGACGAGGTGAGTTTAACGAAGTTGTTCGTTAACCCGAAAAACTTCAGGTAAACCCCGTCTTTAACTACATTACCGACAAGAAGCACACAAGTCGAAGCATAAACTTTTAAGGAGAAAAACTTCATGCCTCTAAGTTACGCATCAGAAGGATGTCTGCGTGTTGGTCAAGGAGCGCCTGACTTTACCGCAACAGCTGTAGTCGATCAAGAATTCAAGACCATTAAGCTGTCTGACTACCGTGGTAAGTATGTTGTATTGTTCTTCTATCCGTTGGACTTTACCTTTGTTTGCCCAACTGAGATTACCGCATTTAGCGATCGCTACGAAGAATTCAAATCCATCAACACCGAAGTTCTGGGCGTTTCCGTAGACAGCGAATTCTCCCACTTAGCTTGGATTCAAACCGATCGCAAATCCGGTGGTCTAGGCGATTTAACCTATCCTCTAGTTTCCGACATCAAAAAAGACATCAGCGCCGCTTACAACGTCCTCGATCCCGATGCAGGCGTAGCTTTGCGCGGTTTGTTCATCATTGACAAAGAAGGCGTAATTCAACACGCTACCATTAACAACCTGTCATTTGGTCGCAGCGTTGACGAAACATTACGGACTCTCCAAGCGATTCAGTACGTTCAAACTCACCCAGATGAAGTTTGCCCCGCTGGTTGGCAACCTGGTGAAAAGACCATGAATCCCGATCCTGTGAAGGCGAAAGTTTACTTTGCCTCTGTTTAATTTAGAGCATTTAGCTTTCCAGATCCCCGACTTCTTGAAGAAGTCGGGGATCTAGATCAATTTAAAGTTACTGAATTTACGGTTTAACTATGCTGACTTCCACTGATTTTAGCGGCTTAATCAATGAGCGTTTCTTTCGTAACTTTTTGCCAATTCCGGCGCATAACGAACTACGATTAGGGGCAGTTACTAAAGATTTTGAACTGCTAGATATTACCAATAGTCAGCCAGTTAGGTTATCAAATTTTCAAGGTAAACAGCCTGTTATTTTAGCTTTTACGCGAATTTTCACGGAAAAACAATACTGTCCGCTGTGCTATCCCCACATTAAAGCAATGAATGAAAACTATGAATTGTTTTCTAGCCGAGGGATAGAGGTTTTAATGATTACCAGTACTGATAAACAACAAAGTGAAAAAGTTGTCACGGACTTGGGTTTAAAAATGCCTTTATTGAGCGATCCGAGTTGTTGGGTGTTTCGAGAATATCAAGTTGGTCAAGCGTTAGGTGCGCCTTTGCCAGCACAATTTGTGTTAGATAAGCAAGGTAAGTTAGTTTATAAACATCTGTTTTCTTTTTTATCGCCTAATGCTTCAGTTGAGCAGTTGTTGGCAGCGGTTTAAACAATTTTTGAGTTAGGCAAATTAGTATGTCATTTAGTAGCATTGTGGCGTTATTTACTGCAATGGTAGTTCTGGCTGCTATTCCCAGTGTTAGTGTTTTGGCTGTTTCGACCCGATCGGCTACATTTGGATTTATTCATGGGGTTTTTACGACTCTGGGAATATTACTGGGTGACATTATTTTTATCATTATAGCTATTTGGGGTTTGTCGTTTCTAGCGGAAACGATGGGTAGTTTATTTGTGTTAATAAAGTACTTTGGTGGCGCTTATCTGATATTTTTGGGAATTGGATTATTGAGGGCAAAATCGAGAGATGTGGAGACGGGGGAGGTGGTTCAATCTTCTTTGTTTTCGAGTTTTTTGACGGGACTTTTGATTACTTTGGGAGATCAGAAAGCGACGTTATTTTATTTGGGTTTTTTTCCAGCTTTTGTGGATCTTTCTCGGATTTCTTGGTGGGATACTGGGGTGATTATTGCGATCGCAACCCTAGCCGTAGGCAGTGTAAAACTAGGTTATGCGTTGATGGCAGATCGAGCTAGATTGCTGATTAGTGGCAGAATCACTAAAGGATTAAACATTGCCGCTGGTTGTGTGATGATTGCTGTAGGAATATTTTTAATTATTAGAACTTAATCCCGGTTCGTTGTGGGGACTTCAGTCCTGCTCTTGACGAGTGTACGACTAAAGTCGCTACTACGAACTGATGGATTACAATTGAATTTGTTTTAGGTTAGTGCGGGGGTTGAAAGTGCGATCGGCACGAATTTTTTCATAATATTCCCGTTCAGTTTGGCTTAGTTCTTTAGGGGGAACAATGGAAATTTTCACCATTTGATCGCTGCGTCCACCTTTAGGATTAGGCCAACCTTTTCCACGCAGTCGCAAAGATTGACCGGAACGCACACCAGCGGGAACATTAACTGTTACTGAACCATCGGGAGTAGGAACTTCAATTGGTGCGCCTAAAACAGCTTCATCGGGAGTAATTGGCACTTCACAAACTAAATTGTCGCCATCAAATTGAAAGAAACTATGGGGTTGTAATTCTACATTGAGATACAAGTCACCACGTTGTTGATTTAAAGAATTGAAAGCACCTTTACCTTTTAAACGAACGCGAGTGCCTTTTTTCGCACCTGCGGGAATTCGCACATCAACTACTTCTGTACCTAAATCTAAACGCTTTTGTACGCCGTGAAATGCTTCGGAAAAGGTGAGGCTGAGGTTAGCTTCTCTGTCAGCAGCGCCAACATTTGCTGTTTGAGTGTCGAAGCCATCAAAGCCACTAAAACCACCACCAAAACCACTCGACCCACCTGGGCGATAGCTGTAACTGCGGCTAGTGGAACGTCTACCACCAGTACTGGTTCCGGTTCCGGTTCCGGTTCCGGTGCTGTAGCGACCTAATAATTCGTTAATGAATTCGTCGAAACTACCGTACTGACTGAAGTCAAAGCCGTTAAAATCGGCTCCGGGTGCGCCTGCGCCGCCAGAGGAAGACCATGCTTGGTCAGCTTGTTTCCAGTATCTACCGAATTGGTCGTATTTTTTGCGTTTGTCGGGGTCGGAAAGTACTTCGTAGGCTTCGGTAACTTCTTTGAAGCGGGCTTCGGCTTGTTTGTCACCTGGGTTCATGTCTGGGTGATATTTGCGGGCGAGACGACGATAAACTTTTTTGATTTCGTCGGCGCTAGCGGTTTTAGTCACTCCCAGGACAGCATAATAGTCTTTAAAGTCTGTATTAGCCATTTAGTTTGTCTCCTATAAAGTAAAGATTAGTTGTTATTTTGTCTTGATTTATTATGTGCTAGACATGATTTTTTTGGGGAGAGTTTTTAATTTTAGGCTCTACTGTAAAGTGTTGTTCGAGGAGTCAGCGATCGCCAAAAATGGTTAGGAATAGGTGTATACATCGACTCATTTTCATTGTGCATTTAAATAGATTATGACTGCAAGTTCGGTTTGGTACGGTTATTCCACAAGTTTGAATTCTCCAAGATGGTAGCGGATTAACTCGTCGAATCCATCGGCTAAGGTTGGGGGGGCATCGCGTAGTTGGCGATACATTCGGAAAATGACTTCTTCGGGGACTTGGCGCTGGCGATGACGGTTGTGGGAGAGACAAAGCCAAAGGGGGGTTTGGAACCAAATTCCGGTGATGTGGGTAAAGCCTGTTTGCTGGCAAAGGGCGATCGCTTCTTTGCGTTGGCGGCGTGCGGCGTTGGTAGCATCGTAAATTGCAAGGCTGGCTTTTCCTTGAACAATTGCTCTGGCGGCTTGTTCGAGTTGCTTTTGTAACTCTCGCCAAACTAGAAACCAAGGGCCCTGGATAGCTTCATCTCCAAACAGTTGACCGCGAATCTTGTCTGTAGAAATTAACAAAGTTTGGCACGGTTCTGTGATTAGCTTTTGGGCTAGGGAAGATTTGCCGCTACCAGGAAGCCCGATGAAAAGAATTAGTTTTGTCATTGGTCATTTTTCCAGGTCTTTTTCCTGATTATCAATGACTAATGACTAATGACTAATGATTAAATGATTGTGCCATCGGGAATAATGGCATTTTTCAAGACAACGACGATGCCGCTACGGATGTAAAATCCCTGTTTTTCGCGATCGGCTTCTTGTACGTTATCTTTGTTAATAATTTTGACATCACAACCGATGCGGGCATTTTTGTCAACGATCGCACGTCGAATTGTGGTGTTTGCGCCGATGCCTAATGGGACATCACGGCGATCGCAATTAGATTCCCGTTCGCTAAAGGGTTGATAGAAGTCTGCCCCCATCAATAAGGAGTCTTCCACTAAACAACCGGATTCTACACGGCTTCGTACTCCCAATACTGAATGATCGATCCGGCAATCTTTTAAGATACAACCTTCTCCGATCATCGATTCCGTTACCTGACAATCTAACAATTTTGTTGGTGGTAGGTAACGGGCGCGGGTGTAAATGGGGGCAGCTTCGTCGTAGAAGCTAAAGGGTGGGCGTGGTTGTCTGGTTAAAGCTAAGTTGGCATCATAGAAAGCTTCAATGGTTCCAATATCTTCCCAGTACCCGTTAAATAGGTAAGCTTGAACGTTGAGATCTTTCGATGATGAGGGAATAATTTCTTTACCGAAGTCTGTGCTGTCTGGATATGAGTTTAGCAGTTCAAACAACACATCTTTTTTAAAGACATAAATCCCCATAGAAGCGATGTAAGGCATTTTTACGGCTTCTTCTGCTGTCAGCCCTAAAATTTTGGTGTCTACCTGCATTTGTTTCAGGGCTTCACCTTTGGGTTTTTCGCTAAAGTCAACTATCCGCCCTTGGTCGTTAATTTTCATTAAACCAAAGTCCGAGGCTCGTTTCTCGTCCATTGGCACAACGGAGATGGTGACATCGGCGTTGGTTTCTTGGTGACGTTGTACAAATAAGCGATAATCCATCCGGTAGAGGTGATCTCCAGACAGGATTAGGTATTCATCAATTTCCCACTCTTGGAATAGCCACATATATTGCCGAACTGCGTCAGCTGTACCTTGGAACCAGTTGGGGTTTTCCGGTGTTTGCTGGGCGGCTAGTACTTCCACAAAGCCATCTGTGAAGCCAGCAAAGCTGTAAGCACGCGCTATGTGGCGATTGAGTGAGGCTGAGTTAAATTGGGTTAAAACGTAGATTTTGTAAATTTCTGAGTTGACGCAGTTACTCACGGGGATATCGATGAGTCGATATTTCCCTGCCAAAGGTACGGCTGGCTTAGCGCGTAGTTTGGTTAGCGGGTAAAGGCGAGTACCTGCGCCGCCGCCGAGAATGATAGCTAAAACTCTTTTCACAAAAAAAACCTCTCACTGCCGAACGTTCCCAAGTCCAGTGTGCGATTGAGGGGAACAGTTGGCAAGGGGGTAAAGGAAGAAGTGGCAGATTTTTTGTCTCTACCTGGAGAAGGAAGATTTTTACAGGTGGGGGCTGAGATGTCCAGGGTAGACAAGGTAGGCTAGGTATGGATTGGTAGTTGAAAGTTTAATTTGAGGTAATTATGTTCAAGTACAATCCGTTAGGTTGCTTGCCATCTTCGGAAGAGTTACCCAGTTCGGATGATACGCCTGTGGATAATGAATTACAAGTTTTAATTCCGAGTTTGTTGTCTGCGGTTTTGGCTTTGATTTGGCAAAATCGCGAGGATTGGTTTTTTGGAATTAATATGGGAGTTTATTATGATTTGGCTAAACCTGCGATCGTCCCTGATGGGTTTTTAAGTTTGGGAGTAGAACGTTTTGTTGGGGAACAGGGAAGGTTATGTTATGTGCTTTGGGATGAAGATGGCGTAGTTCCTTCTTTGGTATTGGAAATTGTTTCTAAAACTTACAATGCTGAATACGAACAGAAAAAAATTGATTATGCCCAAATGGGTGTTTTGTATTACGTTGTTTATGCACCTACTCGCCAACGTCGTCGCCGCCAACGTTTAGAAGTTCATCGTTTAGTTAATGGTGAATATGTTTTACAGTCTGGCGATATAATTTGGATGCCGGAAATTGGTTTGGGAATTGGTAGGGAAAGGGGAACTTATCAAGCTTTTACGAGGGAGTGGTTGTATTGGTATGACGAAAATGGGAATAGATATAAAACGCCGGAAGAAATAGCCAGAGAAAGACAACAAGAACTTCAGGATCTTTTAGCTAAGTTAGAGGAGAGGGGAATCGATCCGAATACGTTGTAAAGAGGTGGTTGTGGAGATGGCGATCGCTCTTGAACTGGTGAATAGAGTGGTTTTGGCTACTCAAGAAAGAATTCCAGCAACGATTGAGAAGAGTGCAGCGATCGCGAATGGAGTGAAAATAGTTTGTACTTAGCGATCGCACAACTGAAAACCTACCAAAAATTAGGTGCGATCGTGTAGCGATGCGTAGGACGATCGCACTTCCTAAAATCTCAACTTTCCGCCTCTTTCTTCCTTGTCTTTTCGTCAACTATCCGCTTGAATAATTCAAACTGTTCTTGTTCTTCTTCTTTAGTTTTTGGTGGGTGAAATACAATCGTTTCTGAATCTGGTTTACGGCGACTAAACAGCACGCGCAAAGCCTCAAGATCGTCATCGCCGCCGCGATGTGCAAGT
>NZ_JBHFNS010000074.1:0-13099 GCF_041929135.1 Floridaenema fluviatile BLCC-F154
AATGAGTTCGATCGCACAAAATGTCACTTAGGCTACTGTGCGTTCGCTGTTTTTCCTCAAGTTTGTTGTAGCGAAATCAATATTAAACAGAATTAAGAACCAAAAACAAAAAATATTAAATTTATAATTTCTCCCTCAATAGTTCGTAGTAGCGACTTCAGTCGTTTAACGACTGAAGTCGCTACAACAAACTAGAGGAAAAACAGCGAACGCACAGTAGCCTAAGTGACATTTTGTGCGATCGAACTCATTAAACCTCTAGCAACAATTCCAATCTCTCATCTACTTTCATCTGCGATTAAAAAACCAAAATTCGCATTTTTACAGAAACCTAATCTCTGTCTTCTGGACAATAATATTGAGGCGCTACTTTCAGAGTAATTTCTATATCCTGCTTACGCGCATTATCACGAGTGGAGTTACCGGAAGGATTTTGGGTTAACTTTGTGATATCCTCAGTGCGGATTTCCTCAACAGTTTTACCTTCCTCTAATCGTTTACATACCGATTCAGGATCGGAACTACTCGACAAAAGCATATTTCTCACCCTTTCATCTGGATAAGTTTCAGCCAACTTCTCATATTGTTCCGAATATTTACCATCTCTAAGTCTTTTTCTGCGAACAGGAACACGCTGCGCCATCGGAGTTGCAGATTTTGTTACCGTTGGAGTACCACCACACAACTTTGCTAAATCAAGCGTATGTCCACTACTAGTAATCATGTGGCATGGTAAATCACTACTGGGAATATCCGTCATCGGAAAACCATATTCAGTTTCAATTTGGGCTAGTACTGGTAAAGGTTGTAGCGATAGAGTTAACAAAGCAAACTTTAACAACTTGGACATAAAAACAACCGAACTAGAGTATCACACTCTTAGAATTCCCAGTTGAATCTCTCCGCTAACAATATTTAGCAAAAAAATTCCTAATTCCAGCATTTTTTAGGGCGAATTAAATACAGTAACGCACCAAAAATACCAAATAATGATATATTAAATTTTTTGCTTAATGACTCGTTAATGGTGCGTTAGTAACGTACCTTACAAGAGGTTGATAAACGGTATCTCTTTGCTGATAAATACGCCCCAAAGAATTAATTGCCGCTTGTAAAGTTGACACTTCCATGCAAGTACCACCTTGAGCACCTGCCATCGTCGTAATATGTTCTTCCATCAACGTTCCACCAATATCATTACAACCCCAAGTTAAAGCAGTTGTCGCACCTGACAAACCCAGTTTTACCCAACTTGGTTGATGATTAATAATCCAATTTCCTAAGAAAATTCTGGCTACCGCAGTCAGTAAAAGTGCATCTGCTAAAACTGGTTGATCTCTTCCAACTCGGCGGCGTAGCGGCTTCGGTGCTTCTTGTCCGACAAAAGGCAAAAGAATAAATTCTGTAAAACCAATTAATCCTTTTTCTTTAGCAGTTTGTTGCAGTTTTCGTAATAAACTAAAATGCGTAATTTGCTGTTCTGGTGTTTCAATATGTCCCGAAAGCATGGTGCTAGTTGTTGGTAATCCTAATTTATGTGCAGTGCCAATAATTTCTAACCAAGTGGCAGTATCGATTTTTTCGGGACAGATTACTTTGCGGATGTTATCGTCTAAAACTTCCGCAGCGGTTCCAGGCATTGAACCAACTCCGGCATCTTGGAAAGCGGCGATTACTTCAGTGTAAGTTAAGCTATCTTCTCTAGCAATAAATTGTACTTCTTGCGGCGAAAAGGCGTGTAAATGGATATTAGGAAATGCGTTTTTAATGCCTTTAACTATGTTTAAGTAGTAATCTAAAGAAGTGCCATTAAGTTTAGCTTTGGGGTTAAGTCCTCCCTGCATACAAATTTCGGTAGCACCTCTTTGAACTGCATCGGTAGTTTTTTCTAAAATTTGGTTTAAATCTAACCAATAAGCGCCTGTTTCTCCTTCGTCACGACGAAAGGCACAAAAGCTACAATGCTGTTCGCAAATGTTAGTAAAGTTAATGTTGCGGTTAATGACGTAAGTTACTGTATTTCCGACTTGTTTTTTTCGCAGTTCGTCAGCTGTGGTACGAATAGCAGCAATAATATCTGTGTCTGTTTGCTGCAAAAGTAACATTCCTTCTGCTTCTGATATATCGTAACCTGCGAGGGCACGATCGAGAATTGCATCAACTGTTTTAGTAATCACGGCATATCTCAGGAGAATGGAACTTCTTTATTCTACATTTTGACAAACATGGTAGAGACATTTCATGAAACGTCTCTACAACGCAGATTTGGGATAAAACATATTTTTTAATCTTCCCTGTTCTGATGGTTAGTAGATTTTTGTTCTATTTCTGCTAAAGTTTGTTTGGGGTTACTGCGTCTTCGTCTATACCAAGTAGCGCCAGCAACTAAGATTCCGGTTAATGCTAATGCCCCAATTAAAGGCAAAATATCTCCGGTTCTGATGGCTTGTAATCCCGAACTTCCTAATAGTACAAAGGGTAAAATTCCGGGAACTGTGCCTAAAATTGTGCCTAAAAGATAGTCGCGAAATTTAATGGAAGTTAAGCCAGCAGCAAAGTTAACTAATCCGTAAGGAATGATTGGTAATAAGCGAATGGCGAACATATAAAATAAGCCGCCTTGTTGCATTTCTGCGTCCATTGCTTGCCATTTTCCGGCGAGTCTGCGGGCGACAAATTCTCTACCGGAGGTGCGGGCAAAAATAAATGCTACTACGGCGGCGACTATTGCGCCAATGCTTGTCCAAAGTGTACCTAACCAGGGGCCAAATATTGCGCCGCCTGTGAGGTTTAAGGCGGTGGAGGGCATGACTAAAATTGTGGCGATCGTATAAATTACGATATAAATTACAGGTGCCCAAATTCCAGCTTCTTTCAACCAAAGTTGTAGTTGATTTGGGTTAATTCCACCTAATAAGTAAATCGCCAAACCTGTCGCTACTAAACAGATTATAGTCAATAAGAAAATACTACTTTTAAAATTCAATTTGTTACTCCTTGGGGGGAAATAGATAATTTTTAGGAGTGATTACTTGCGCTTGTGATTCAACACCATACAATTCTCGCACTAAATAAAGTGGTCGTCTTTTTACTTCTTCGTAAACTCGACCTAAATATTCGCCAATTATGCCTAATGTTAGTAGTTGAATGCCACCCAAGAATAGTACAGCTACCATTAAGGAAGCATAACCGGGCCAATCAACACCATAAATTAAGGTGCGAATTATTAAGAATGAGGCGTAAAGGAAGGAAATAAAAGAAATAATAAAACCTAGATAACCCCAAACTTTTAAAGGTAATAAACTAAAGGAGGTAATGCCATCAATGGCGAAGTTCCAAAGTCGCCAATAATTCCAGGTGGTTTTGCCTTTTAATCGGGGTTGACGATCGAACATTACAGAAGTTTGTTTAAAGCCTACCCAAGCAAACAAACCTTTCATAAATCGCGTTCTTTCTGGTAATTGTTTTAAAGCTTCTACTACTTTGCGATCTAATAAACGAAAGTCGCCAGTATTAGCAGGAATCGGAACGCGACTCATTTTACCAATGGTGCTATAAAAAGCTAATGCCGTAATTTTTTTTAGCCAGCTTTCTCCTTGACGCGATCGCCTAGTTGCATAAACTACGTCGTAACCTTCCCGCCATTTTTCTACCAATTCACCGATTAATTCGGGCGGATCTTGTAAGTCGGCATCAATGGGAATTACTGCTGCACCAACAGCATAATCAATCCCAGCCGTCAAAGCAATTTCTTTACCAAAATTGCGCGATAAATTGACTACTTTAATAGCTGAGTTACGATAATGATGATCTATCAAACATTTAAGCGTATTATCCTTACTGCCATCATTTACACAAACAATTTCATAAGTACTTGACAATCGTTCCAGTACAGATTCTAATCGTTCAAATAGATAATCAATATTCAGTTCCTCATTATAGAGAGGCACAACTATAGATAGTTCAGGAGATTTCGCAGCATCAAGCATAGTAAAAACCTATAGGAAACTGTCCTTGATTTAGAATTCCCAGCGTAACCAGTAGATGTAACTTTTTTAGCAGATTAAGTTTTATTTACCCTGAAGCTTAACAAAGAATAACGAATACTGATTTGGGAACAATAAAGAATGAACAATTAATTGTAATTTGCACCTGTGACCAGATTTATCTTATGACCAAACCAAAATTAATAATTCGTCCAGCTTTGGAACTAGTAGCTTTTCTGGCGATCGCGATCGGTGTTGTCTTACGCTTAGTTTATCTGGGAGCCAGAGAATTTTGGTACGATGAAGTATTATCCCTGATCGTTGCTACTGGTCAAAATGTCAACTACAAAACACCAGAAGCCTTGCCAGTACCTTTGCGCGACTACACTGCTTTGTTAACTTTACCATCGGAAGCTAATTTGGGAGAGGCGATCGCAACATTTAGAAACGTTTTCAAAAGCTTGTTAGGTGACGTTCATCCCCCTCTTTCTTTTCTGACGCTACATTTTTGGATCAGGCTGTTTGGCAACAGTGATGCTGCTACTCATGGTCAAATAGTTTTGTTCAGTTTAATCGCGATTTTTGCAGCTTATGGATTAGGACGATTATTATTAGGACATCGCGGTGGACTATTGCTAGCTGCATTATTAGCCACAAATCCATATTACTTATCTCACTCGCTCAATATTCGGATGTACGGAGGGTTAGTTCTCTGGACAATTTTAAGTGCTTGGGCATTATTAGAATTAATTAAATTTTCAACTCAGGAAGAAACAAAAGAGGCAAAAAGTCAAGATTCTCGCTGGCTAATTTTGTGGAATATCTTGTTAATTGGTGCAGTAACCGCAGGATTAATGACTCAGTATCTTTTTGCTTACTGGTTAATTACATTATCGATTTTGGTGCTGATTTGCGATCGCTCTCATTGGTGGCAACATGGATTACGTTTAGGTTTTAGTGTATTATTAACAATTCCTTGGATACTCTGGGGAACTAGACAGCAATTACGCAACCGTCCTAATTTGGGAGGTCAATTCGATCGAACAGGTAGCATCGAACATTTATGGGATGTAGCGCAAACTTTAGGAACCCAATTAGTATTAGGAGACTGGGTAACAAGTTTACCAAAAATTATTCCCATAGTTACAGGTTGCGTAGTAATTTTGTTACTTACCGCCTGTACAATTAGTCTGTGGAAACAAGGAATACGTCGCAGTTTAATTATTGCTTTAGTCTTGGGAATTTTACCATTATTACTAGCCTCAGCAGTAGACATTATTAGTGGTAAATTCACCGTTAGTTTTGGCTGGGGTCGCACGATGATTTTCATTTTACCCGGATGTTTGCTATTAGTAACTCTCTGGTTAGAAAAGGCAGCTGGAAAATGGCAAATGCCGATCGCAGTAACTTTACTGGTATTGTACTTAGGCATTGGTATCAGTGATTTTAGCCTCAGACAACGTTGGATGTTTCATCAAGTAGCTGACATAATTCAACAGCAACCAACAACCCCAACTTTAATCGCATTAAACTCTAATGCTTGGGGTCATGTGCTGCGTTTGGCTTACTATACTCCGGCAAATCCGCCTGTAATGCTACTAGCTCAACCTCCAGCTAAACTGGCACCTAGCTTAGAAAAAGTGCTGAATGAAACAAACACAACAGTTTATCCGCGGATTATTTGGTTAGATAGTGCTAATCCTGTGTGGTCTCAATTGAAAACCGAAGTAGAAAGGGAAAAAGAAAACCAAAAAATTGACAAACTATTACAATCAGGGTTCAAATTAACCCAAAAACAAGAGCTTTCCGGCACAATGAGTATGGATAAGTTTACTGTCAAGGTTTATACTCGTGCTGGTGATAGTTAAAAACTAAGTTTATGAGTAATAGTCAATCGGAATCTTTGTTACCTGTACCATCTGGTGCTTTAGTAATTCCTCCTTTATCAGCTGCGCCTGTTTTGACTGAAGGTGCATCTACTTTCTTTTCTTTGATAGTTCCAACGTATAACGAAAGAAAAAATATCGAGCAATTAGTGCAGCGACTTTGCTATTTGCTTGATGGAGGAATTCCGGGAGCTTATGAACTGATTATAGTTGATGATAATAGTCCTGATGGGACTTGGCAAATAGCATTAGAATTGATGGCTCAATATCCGCAACTGCGAGTAATGCGACGAGTAGAAGAAAAGGGACTTTCTACAGCAGTAATTCGCGGTTGGCAAGTTGCTAAAGGAGATGTTTTAGGGGTAATTGATGGCGATCTTCAGCATCCTCCAGAATTGTTATTAAAGCTGTGGCAAGAAATTGCAGGGGGGGCAGATTTGGCGATCGCCAGTCGTCACGTAGAAGGCGGAGGAGTGAGTCAATGGAGTATTATTCGGAGATTTTTATCCCGTGGCGCTCAACTTTTAGGCTTAGTTATTTGTCCAGAAGTGATAGGTCGAGTTTCCGATCCAATGACAGGTTATTTTTTGGTACGTCGCACCTGCATTGCCAACAAAACTATGAATCCTCTGGGCTATAAAATCTTAATTGAAGTATTAGGTAGAGGTAAAATACGTTGGATTGCTGAAGTTGGTTATGTTTTCCAAGAACGTCAACATGGTGAGAGCAAGGTAACAGGAAAACAATATATAGAATATATCCAACATTTGATTAGATTACGTTTTTCCCTCTGGCCGATCGGTCGGTTTTTCCGCTTTGCTATAGTAGGCTTTAGCGGCGTATTTGTGGATATGATAGTGCTTTACTTACTTAGCGATCCTTCGACTTTAGGTTGGGGTTTAACTCGCAGTAAAATCATCGCTTCGGAGTTAGCAATCGTCAATAATTTTCTCTGGAATGATATCTGGACTTTTGGGGATATTTCCCAACATCAGCCTGGTAAAAGGCAGCGATTGAAAAGGTTTTTAAAGTTTAATATAATTTGTTTAGCTGGGTTGATTTTAAATGTATTGGTTTTAAATCTCCTATTTAATGTGTTCGGATTTAAGTATTTGCCTTATGGTCGTTATTTGGCAAATTTAATTGCGATCGTTATTGTTACTTTCTGGAATTTCTGGATCAACTTTAAGTTAAGTTGGCGAGTTACTAGCGTGGAAAATAAATAAGGTTTATGCAAGGTAATCAAGAAGAAAAGCATCCTGTGGATAATAGTGAACTTGGGTTATCCCAACCAAGGAAAGAAGTTCAATTTGCTTACATTCCCTGGATTGTGCTGGGAGCAGGTATTTTATTTTCATTATTTTGGCAACTCCTAGTTCCTTATGGTCATTTTTTTAGTGGAGACGGAGCCTTAAAAGCTTTATTAGCTCAACAATGGAGTGCTGGAGATTTTCGGTTTGATTTAGATTTACCCGCTGCATCTTGGGTAAAAACTCTTTGGCAAAAAGGACTTTATCCTTTTGAAGAACCTTTTGTTTATTTGGTCAAAGATGTTTATTACATTACTTTTCCCTTTACTTTTCCCGTACTAACCGCCCCATTTCATGCTTTGTCAGGGTATCGAGGATTATATTTTGTTCCCCTGGTAGCAACTTGGGCAATTTGGTTGAATTTTTATTGGGTTTGCCGTCGATTGAAATTAAACGATTTACTGACGGCTCTTGGTCTAGTTGTTTTAATTTTTGCATCTCCTTTAACCTTTTATAGTGCTACCTACTGGGAACATAATCTAGCGATCGCTCTGAGTTTTTATGGAATGTCTACTCTGTTAGTTCCAGGGAAACAAGGACTTTCTAAAAAAGATGCAATTTTCAGCGGTGTAGCAATTGGTTTATCAGTTTGGTTTCGGGAAGAAATAGTAATTATTGTCGGCTTTTTTTGCTTGCTGGTTTATGCAGCCTATTTTTTCCGGCTACGGCGGTTAAAGCATTTAGCTGAAAATAAAGAGCTAATTGTCATCAGCATGATTTTAAGTGTTGGGGGATTTTTCCTATTAAACTTGTTTGTTTATCATCACCCACTTGGTATTCATTCAATTCAAGTTGTGAAAAAATTCTCACTTTTGGAGAGGTTGCAGGTTACAGCAGGAAACTTAAAAATTTTCCTGGTAGGTGAAAACTTTAATCAATGGTATAGTCTGCTTTATACTTTTCCTTTGGTACTTTTTCCAATTATTTATTTAGTTGGTTACTTCTGGAAGCCGCAAAAACTAAAGTTAACACTTCGGGCGAAAATTGTTTATCTACTCTGTCTATTATTCCCGATCGCTGTTGCTTTTTTAGTACCTGCGGGTGGTGGCGGAAAACAATGGAGTCCTCGTTTTCTTTTGGTGTTGATTCCCTTAATAATATTGGTAACGATCGGAGAATTGCGATTTCTTAAACGGATTTCTCAACCAGTAGTTCGTAATTTGAGTTATGCGGGTTTCTTCTTACTTTTGATGGTTAGTTTTTGGCTAAATACAATAACCGCACCCAGGTATTTTGTAGAAAGTGCCCAAAGGATTCAACCCGCAATTGACTTTTTGCGATCGCATCCCAACCAAATAGTAGCTGTATCCCATCAATATGTAGCTCAATCAATGATGCCAGCAATGGAAGAAAAGCTATTTTTCCTGAGCAAAAATCAGCAATCTTTAGGCATTTTAGGCAAAGAGTTAAACCAGCAAAAAATCAATGAATTTGCTTATGTCTGTTATCCTTATCAGTTAACTGAACTCTGTAAAACTTTGGCAAAAAAACCCAAGAGCTTGCTAACTTTCCCAGAGCAAAATTTTACTTTAGCATTCTCTGAATTAGGGAAGTATGGCACTGGGAAGTATGCAATTTACCAAGCTGAACTTACGTCCCTCAAGTCGAGTTTACCAGAGGCGATCGCTCCCTTGCCTAAACTTTAGCTTTTAGTCCTAGAAACTTAATCTTTTTTGATGGTTTCTGGGACACCGACTGGGGAAAGATTGGCGATCGCTCTTAAATTTTGCCGACGTAATAATTCAATAAAATCCAAGTTGGAACGCCCTTCTATTTGGGCTACAGCATCAATGGCTCGGATTAAACTTTGCGCTGCTTCTGTTTCCGAATAACCCCGGCGAATTGCCACTTTCAGCGCCGCTTCATCAGCAGAAAGTTGCGTTTGAGAATTGCGATTACTTCGCCAAATTTGAGTAGTTGCTAATGCAGTTAATCCTCCCGCAATTACTATTCCCACGATATCTCGTTGCACTAGTTCAAATACTCCCCCCAAAAGTGCAGCTACTACCACGCCTTGATAAACATCAGGTTTAAACCATTTAATTCCGATTAGCCAAGAAACCGTTCTTAACAACAACAAATCTCGTTGTTGTTGAGATAAACGACTCCACAAATTAAAGTTAATCCAAATTTCTCTGGTTCCAGTCCAAGGGAAAGGATAAGGGCTTTCTATGACTGTTTTTTGCTCTGGTTTACTAACGATTTTACAGATCATTCGACCAGAGGCAGGCATCACATCGAGAAGGCGATTAATTTCTGTTTTCGGCTCCATAAGTCAATTATTAAGAAAGGCAGAAGTGGGGTGGTGGGGTGGTGGGGTGGTGGGGGATGTTAGATATAAAAAATTTCCCCCCTGCACCCCTGCACCCCCGCTCAAAATCAGGGAGACGGTTTAACTGTGGGGGTGGGTTGAGGTTTTGCGGGTGTTGGTGTTGTAGCTTGGGGAGTAGGAGGTTTGGGGGTAACTGGGGGTGCAGCTTGGGGTGTGGTGGTAACTGCGGGTGGTGTAGTGGGTGTGGGGGTTGGTGCTGGGGTGACTGCGGGGGTGGGGGCTTCTTTTTCGCCTAAAATGCTGGGATTACCAGTGTCGTAGAAACCTGCGATACAAGAAATCATTAAAGTTGCTAAGGTACCGACAAATAAGGCTTTCCAACCTAATTCAGAAATGTCTTTTCTGCGGGAGGGTGCTAGAGCGATCGTACCACCAACAAAGATGCCAACGGAAGCAATATGAGCAAAACCGGAAAGGGCGTAACTGACAATTAAGACGGTGCGATCGCTCACCTTCCCTTCTGCCGCTGCCTGTGCTAAAGCTTGATAAGGTGGAATTGCTGTTTCTAAAAGTCTGCGCCCGATAATTACCGAAGCTGTCCAAGTTTCATCAAAAGCAATTCCTGTTAATAAGGTTAATGGGTAAAAAAGAACTCCCAAAATATTTGGTAAAGTGACTACACTAAAAATTTGTCCGATCAAACCGGGTATAGCAGCCAACCCACCAAATATTTGATTTACTAAAGAAACTAAGCCGAGAATTAAAATTAGTATAGCTGCGATCGAAACAGCCATTTTTACCCCATCAAGTGCGCCCAAAATTGCCGCATCCATTGGGCTAACTCGTTCAATTGGTTCTCCTCCTACTGTTTCTGTTGGCGCTTTTTCTTCCTCAACTCCTGTTTCTGTAGTTGAATTTTTAGTTTTTTCTTCGACAGGAATTCCTCCAGCTGTTACAGGTATTCCTGTTTCGGGAACTAGGATTTTTGATAACACAAAACAGGCAGGTATTGCCATAATTGATGCTGATACCAAATGTCCTAAAATATTGGGAAATACTGGTCTGAGGAAATTTACATAAATTGCTAAAGTTGAAGAAGCCGCAGTTCCAAAACAACAAGCTAAAATTGCACAAATTTCGCTGCGAGTCATTCTAGCAATGTACGGTTTAACAGCAATTGCTGCTTCAATTCCCACAAAAATATTTGCCGCCCCACTCAGAGATTCGGCTCCGCTTAATCGCATAGTTTTGTAGAAAGCTTTGGCAAATACAGCGGTGATAACTTGAATTACTCCCAAGTTATAAAGTAATGCCATTAATCCCGAAAAGAAGATGACCGCAGGTAAGGCACGAAAGGCAAAAATGTAGCCTAAATTCACATCAGCGGGTCTTCCTGGGATGGGTACGATGTTTTTACCAAAGACAAAATTTGCCCCGACATCTGCTGCTAAAAATACACTGTCTAATAAGCCGCTAAATACTTTTAATCCTTCTCTAGTTAGGGGAAATTGAAATACTAAAAATCCCAAAACTAGTTGTAAGAGTATGCCTCCAATTATGACTCGCCAAGGGATAATTTTACGATGTTCTGAGAAAATCCAAGCGACTATACATAATCCGAATATTCCCAAAAAGGAAATTAAATTGAGGTAAATTGGATGAGACATGATTGACTTCCGTTGTTCATAACAATCAGGGAGAGTAATTCCACTTTTACAGGAATTGAAGATTCGATCCGAAAGATTGCCTTCTTAGAGAGTACAGCATCAAACAGGTAATACGATGAAAAACATTACACTCTTTAAACTTAAGGAAATGATTAATTTTGTGTTTCCTATGCGGATTAGTCTGCTACAGTTAATAATGGGCGATAAAACGCTGGATGTAATGACTCATGGATGCTTTTGCCCCTGTTCCGCCCGATTGGACTGAAAAAGCGGTTCACGCTGAAAATTTCTGTTGTCCCACTTGTCACGCTACCAGTATGGAAGCGGAACGAGTTTGGATAAATCGCCGATCGCCAGTTTACACGGAAGATTATCGAAAAAAATGGCAGGAGTTTTATCACTGCCGTTGTGGTGCTGTTTGGTGGGCTTGGAGTACGGAACGTCCACCTTCGGAATTTGCAAATCGCGATCGGATCGATCCGTCAGAATAGATAGTACAACACCCAAATAAATCCCCGACTTCTTCAAGAGGTCGGGGATCTAAAATTTAATTGAGAGTCGCACCTAAACCCCACTCCCCCAACCCTAATGTCGGCAGGGGTCTCCCGTTATAACGGAGGTTAACGGGAGGGGAATGCCGATTTGATAGAAAAGTGAGCGTAGCGAAAACGATTTAATTCTCTGGTGTCGCTTGTTGCTCGACATATTTTTTTAACTGTTCAATGGTAACACCGCCACAACTAGCAACAAAATAGGAACCAGTCCAGAACACAGGTTTTTTATAAAACTGGTATAAATAATCAGGAAATTCTTTTCTAATTAAACGACTAGAGACAGTCTTTAAATTAGCAATAAATTTATTAATTTGTACCTGTGGATGATAACGGATCAACAAATGTACATGATCGCTTTCCCCATTAAATTCTAGCAATGTACATTCCCATTTTTTACAGGTATCATCAAAAATTTCATTAAGCCGATTATGTAAAGCTTTATTAATTACCTTACGCCTATATTTTGTGACTAATACTATATGAGCAGTAAGAAGGTAGACAGACCTAAAACCCTTGTCGTAGTTGGTTGACATCTTTTAGCAATGAGTGTTATATTAGCTTGATGATTATAACCTACCAGTACAAAATTAAACCCAGTGACGAGCAAGTGTCTATCCTTGAAAATTGGATGGAATTATTGCGCCGTCACTGGAATTTTGCACTTGGTCAAAGGTTAGATTGGCTCAATTCAACTCGATGTCAGATTAACTGTTGCTCTATTATTTCTGAACCGATTGGGGAAATACCAGAAAAAGTAGATTATTACACTCAACAAGCAGCACTTAAAGAAACTAAAGTATTATTTCCTGAATATAAGGCAATTTATACAGAAGTACAACAACTTAATTTACAAAGGTTAGATAAAGCCTGGAAGCGATGGTTAATTCCTGATAAGTCAGGTAAACGTGGAGGAAGACCAAAATTTAAGAAAAAAGGCGAATTAAGGTCTATTAGTTTTTCGAGAGTAAATCATCCTAAAGCTGTCTGTTTTTTAGAAGGAAATACTTTAAGGATTCCTAAACTTGGTGTATTTCCAGTAGTTTTGCATCGTGATATTCCAGAAGGTTTTACTCTGAAAACAGCAACTATAGTTAGAAAAGCTGATGGTTACTACGTTTGTATTACTGCGTCAGATGAAACAATACCAGATTTAAAGCCAATTGATACAGTTAAAACTGCGGTAGGAATTGATGTAGGCTTAAAGGAATTTTTAACAACATCAGATAATGAAACTGTAGCAACACCACAATTCTACAGGAAAGTACAAAGTCATTTAGCACGTCAACAAAGATTTATATCACGGCAGGAAAAAGGGTCTAATAGTTATAAGAGGCAACAAAATAACATCGCTCGGATTCACCAACGTATTCAACGCCAGAGAAAAGATTTTCATTATAAAACTGCTCATCAATTAGTGAGGAAAT
>NZ_JBHFNS010000022.1:0-3686 GCF_041929135.1 Floridaenema fluviatile BLCC-F154
GTATTTCACTCGCTGCGTTTTTGTCAACAAATTTCATTTAATCATCAATCTCCAGAACAATTTTCTGCTATCTATTGCCTTTGTACTCAGCAATGATAGAAAGTGCATTTTTAGCCTTAATCAACAACTTCAAACAATAACGATGGTTCGCTATCTTTATCAGAAGTTGTTGGCATTCCTTCAACAATTTTTTTCTTTCTTGTAGAGCAGTTTCTATCCCGTTTGTTGATTTCATCTTCTTTTTGACACTTGAACAAATATTGTTGGTATTCAGGTGTTTCTACCCAACCACATTTACTGCAAGTGTAAATATGGATTCCTGGTATAGAAATCGGACTCCCACATCGAAAACAAGTACCAAATTTAGGCTGTCCATTTTCATCAATTAATTCCATTGCTATCCAATCTTCTCCACACCAAATTCCAAGGCTCGAAGAAACTTTTCTCGATCGCACTCCCGAACCTTCTTCACCCAAATTCGTCGCTGATTATCCCATCCAAACCCAGCACGTTTCGCTAATTCCCGGTCTTCATAGCTCACCACTGCCTTGATTTCAATCCTCGGTGAATTACTTCGAGCGATCGCCCCCTCCACCATAAACGGCAACATCGCCCGCCGCCGATTCAAGCACTCCACCAACAACCGGACATCATCACCCGCCCGATGAACCGTACTAATCCCAATTCCTAACCACAACGCCAAATCAGTCAGCTTGTAGCCACCATAAGCATTGATGTTGGGATAATTCCAATCAAAGTCTCTCATCGCACACAACCAACGCTGTTCTCCAAGCAATTGATTTACCAACGGTGCGTCGAACTCGGCGTTAAATGCCACCGCATAATCTGAACTATCAGCCATCTTCTGAAATTGTCCGATCGCTTCTTCCCTAAAACCTGATGCACTTTGAGTCAGTTCATGAGCAATTGAGTTAATCATTTCTGCCGGATTGTCATTTACTGGTAACAGAGTTGCCATTGATGCAATCGCACCTGTTTGTCGTTCAGTTTCACCAATCTGGTAAAGCGTACCTGCTATTTCACAGATGGAAGCGTTGGAATCGGCGCTGGTTGTTTCTGTATCCAGAATTAAGAGTTTCATTGATGAGAGTTCCTGTTCAAGAAAGTGTTCCGCCTCCAACACAAAAGTTAGTATTACTTTTCTGGTCATGGTTTTATGAGTCAAGGCAGGATGCCGCCTGCCTTGTTTACCTTTATTGGAGGACTTGCGCGTAAGGTTAACTTTACAATAAAATGATGACAGGTATGCCTTACAGTGTCAAGCGTCAGAGCATGACAAAAAGGAAAAGTAGATTTATGAAGTTATTGGAACGCAGAGGCTTGACTCAAGAGCAATTTGCGGAATTAGTCGAAAACGGTTGGCAGGGTATCTCCGGTCGTCCTTTGTCACGTCAAGCTGTCAATGCTTGGATTAATGGCAGAGCTATCCCAAAGCTTTCTCCCGCCGAAACTCTGGTACTTACAGAAATTTTGGGCTGTACGCTGACTGAACTGGCGATCGCTTTCCCTCACGACCTGGAAGATGACGGGTAAACATATTGGTTTACCCCTAACTAAATTTCTGACTTGTCTTGACAATGTAATCTTAGACTTCCATAATAATGTCAAGTTAACCTTACATTAAAAATCATCATGGGAAAACTACCAACAACATTCGATACTTTGGATTTAACCGGATTTGAAATCGACCAAACCAAACAATATGTCAGCATTACTCGTGAGATGGTGGATTTAGCTTGTGCGGTGTTGCAGAAAAATCGTGTTGGTGTAGTCACTCGCAGCGTTCAGGCAGCACTCAAACACATCTTTGGGATTGGTGGCAGTGCAGATACCATTTGCCAGTTATTACGTGATTGGCGATCGGAAAACATGGCTTCCCTCAAGCAAGGCAAAGGCGAAAAGGATTTAATTAGCGCCATCTTGGAATCTACAGATGACGGTTTGCTTGACCCCACCGATATTCCTGAAGATTATTTAACAGCTTCTCAACAAATGGCGATCGCTACTTATCGTTTGGCTTACCAAAATGCTGATACTTCGGTTAGTGGCGATCGCATGAAACAATTAGCTGTAGATAATCAATTAATGCGTCAACAATTAACTGATTTCCCTCGCTTAGAACTTGAGCTTAATTTCTACAAAGCCGAATGCGAACGTCAACGTGAAGAATTGCGCGAAGCCTACATGAATCTGAATAAACAGAAATTAGCTGAAGCTGAAGAATTCCGTAACCAAATCGATTCTCTTCATCAGGAACGTAATGATTTAGACGCTAAGTTATCTGTTTCCGAACAACGCTTATCTGAAATGGCTGCACTTGAACAAAAAGTTAAAGATTTAGAGCAGAGTTTAGTTAATGCCCAATCAGAAATTCAAACCAAAAGTCAACGCCTGTCTGAACTGGAAACTCAACGCCAATCTACTGCTAAGAAAAATGGCAAAGTTCCCGTAGCAAGTAGCATTTAGTTTTTTGTTATCCCCAATAGCAAATATCATTTTCTGCTATTGGGAATTATTTCTGGCTAAACGATCGCTATCACATCAAATGCAAAGGACATTTTATGAACAGTGAAAAGACTGAAAGTAATGTTCAATTTGAGGGCTGGTGCATTCTGGAAATTAGGCGGTTATCTCAAAGAAGCCAACATCGCCGGAGCAAGTTTTATCCGATTCGATACTTTTAACGAAACAGGTGTAGTTGCTGCAACTCAGTTTTATAACCCAGCTAGTGTTTATTGCATTACGCCAACAACTCAGGAAATTGCGATTGGATTTGGTTTAAGAAATCAACCAGCCCCGGTGCAAAGATGGGAACTAAAACCCACTGCTGAACCTCTTGTCATTGTTCCATTTGCTGATGAAGATTTTTTTGAGCAGGAGTGATTGGTAATTCTGATGAAAGCCGATCCCTACGCGATCGGTCATTGTCTTCAACAATCACCAACACAGTTGACACTCTCACCGTCAAGCTACGCTGTGACGGGAGATTCTTGCTTCAACGAGTGACCTTGCTTGAGCGTTGTTGCCAAGTTCAAGTAGAGGGTCGTCTCTCCGCAAGCGTTAATTTCGCTATGCCCTAGCGTATTTGATACATAGCCAAGTATTTGTAGTGCCTTGATTAGGATGTTAATCGCAGCGTTTTCGTCTCTGTCTAAAACTGCACCGCACTTACAAGCATGGGTGCGAACCGACAGAGATTTCTTCACCGTTGCGCCACATTTCGAGCAATTCACAGAAGTGTAATGGGGTGGCACTGCGACAGCAACTTTGCCGAATTTGAGAGCGAAATACTGTATCCACTCCCTAAATTGCGACCAAGCTACATCACTAATCGACTTAGCTAGATGACGGTTTTTCACCATGTTTCGCACTTTCAAGTCTTCAAACGCCACGATGTCGCTAGACATCACCACGCACCTTGCTGCCTTTACTGCAAAGTCTTTGCGCTGCCTGGAAACCTTCAAATGCTGTCTACCTAATCGGTTAATTGCTCTTCTTCTGTTTTTTGAACCTTTAACCTTTTTAGAAACTCGACGCTGCAATCGCTTCAATCTCTTTTGGGCTTTTCTCAGGTAGCGTGGATTATCTACTTTATTTCCTTCGCTATCGGTATAGAAATGATTTAATCCCACATCTAATCCGATATTCCTACCTGTTGGCTCCAA
>NZ_JBHFNS010000026.1:0-25013 GCF_041929135.1 Floridaenema fluviatile BLCC-F154
TAATGACTTTTGGTTCATAAATTGTTTTACTAAAGTAATAATTGAGTTGGATCTCCCGATTAAAAGTCCTGCTAAGATGTTACGCATTTAAATCACTTATTAACGAGTAGGGTGCGTCAGACGGTAAAGCCTATGTAGAAAGGAAAATATCTAAATCTGACGCACCCTACAATATGACTTTTAAATGCGTAACAGCTTAGCTAGCTTTGTTTAGCTGGAACTAAGTTATAAATTTTTAGTCTTTGCCTATCTACCAAGCAAACTTATTTAGATATTCTCGGAAAAGTGGCACAAATTGAGAGTGAAATATAGGCGGCTTAAAATAACAATAATTAATAGTTTACAAAAACTCCAAACCAAAATTTTAATTTTTACCTTTGGAGCATCTTTATTGCCAATTTTGTTTTTGCTTGGAGCAGCTTGGCAATTTGTATATCAACCTTTGATTGATTTAGAAAAAACCCGACTTGACGATCAAGTGTTAGCTTTTCGTGGCTATACAGCTGCTACTGCTCAAGGATTACAAGATGTAACTAAAGGTTTTGCCTATTGGACTGATTTATATGAGGCGATTCCTCAGAAAAATTCGCCTTGGATTAAAGCTGAAGTTACGGAATCATTGATGTTATCTGCGGGTGTAGATATTGTTCAAGTGGTCAATAATAAAGGCGAAATTTTGGAGCAGAAAGGAGAAGCTTTGCGATCGCCTATTCTGCAAGAAAAAATTGCCACTATGATTGCTCAAGGAAAAATAATTCAAGAGTTAGTCACAACAGTAGATCAGCAGTTAATAATTTTAGTAGTATCCCCTGTTCTCCGTACAGATGGTACAGGAAACTCTCAAGGAACTTTAATAGTTGGTAAAACCTTAGACAAAACTTGGTTAGAGAAGTTTTTAACCTTCTCCCAACCTACTACTAAATTACAAATTATTTCTTTAAATGGTACTTTAATTATTTCTCTTGATAATCAAATTACTAATAATTCAGATACTAACTATTTGTCAATTAGGAAATTATTATCTATAGTTAAAGACCATCAGCCCCTATATCAAATCGAACAACAAACCGGAAAAAACACGATTTATGCTCTGTTACATTCTAGGGGTAAACCTGTAGCGATCGCCAAAATTCAAATCACATCTAAATACTTTCAACAAGCATTTTCAGTCCTAAATCGCCTGATTTTTACCGGACTGATATTAGCAATTATACTTTCTATTGCCGTAGCCAAGTTATTAGCCAAACAGATTGGAGAGCCAATTAACCAATTAGCCAAACGCAGCAAAACCTTAGCCACAGGTGATTTAAATACCCCGATTCCTGGTATTGGTGCTGGTGGCGAATTAGGACAACTAGCCAATGCTTATCAAGAGATGGCAGATTCTTTAAAATCACTGGTTGATAACCTAGAAAAAAGAGTAGCAGAACGCACTTTAGAATTAGATATTGCCCGTCAGACATTAGAAGAAAGAGTAGAACAAAGAACCGAAGAACTTTGGCAAAAAAATCAAGAATTGCAAACAGCATCCGAACAATTAAAACAACTAAACTCGGAATTAACAAACAAAGCTGAACAATTAACTGATGCTTTAAGCAACCTCAAAAAAGCCCAAGCTCAACTGATTCAAACAGAAAAAATGTCGAGTTTAGGGCAATTAGTTGCTGGTGTTGCTCATGAAATTAATAACCCGATTAACTTTATTCATGCCAATTTGAGTTATGTTAATACTTATAGCCAAGATTTGCTGAATCTGATTAAGCTTTATCAAGAACGTTATGAAGATCTAGAAATTCACAAATACATTGATGAAATCGAGCTTGATTTTATCATGGTTGATTTGCCGAAAATTATTTCTTCCATGCAGTCAGGGTCCGATCGCATCAGTCAAATTGTCCTAGCTTTACGCAATTTTTCGCGCTTAGATGAAGCGGAAATGAAATTAGTTAACCTGCATGACGGAATTAGTAGTACTCTGCTAATTTTACAAAATCGCCTACACTTAAACCAGGAATATCCTAAGATTAAAATAATCAAACAATATGGGTATTTACCCTTAATTGAATGTTATCCTAGACAAATTAACCAAGTATTTATGAATATTTTAGCTAACGCTATTGACGCTATTAAAGAAGGAATGGTACAACAATTAAAAGATAACCAACTCAACTTTATTCCTACTATTATTATTCAAACTCAAAAAATAGATGCTGAATGGATAAAAATTAGATTTTGGAATAATGGTCCGCTCATTCCCGCAGATGCGATCCCGAAAATATTTGACCCATTTTTTACCACAAAACCTGTAGGGAAAGGCACTGGTTTAGGGCTTTCTGCTTGTTATCAAATAATTGACAAACATGGAGGAAGAATAGAGGTTACTTCTGAAGCTGAACAGGGTACAGAATTTGCGATCTTTTTGCCAATTCAGGCTAATTAAATTATAATTATCTGCTACAACAATGGTAAGTTTTAAAATCTCTAATGACTAGGTGATTTTAGCTCAATGTCCCAGGTAAGACAATATCAAGAGATCTGATACTATTTGGCTAAATACTTTCAGGGTATAAGTTCTAACATTGGATAAGCCTAATATGTTAAACTTGCAATCTCATAATGTATCTACAACGATCGATCGCCAAAAACAAACAAAGAACCAAGCTGATTACCTGATATGTTCAAGATTCTTAAAGCCCCTACTACACCAGTTCCACCATTACAACGCTTTTTTGTCACAGGAATCGCCGATCCTATTCATGCTGGCAAATCTTTAATATTAGTGATAAACAATCAATTTAAAGTCACCACTCCAGCGATTAATAATGAAGGAAATTGGCGTTTTGATTTAGCATTACACCAACCGGGAAAGCATCAGTTAGCAATTTTATTAGACAACGATCGCGTAGAATTATCAGTTCAAGTTGGTACAGGCGTAACTGCTGAAACTGACTTAACAACTCAGGCAAATCTTCAGCCAATACCTCATAGTCAGCCAAATGCAACTTCTTTAGAAAAATTGGTGCGAGAAGCCCATGAAAAAGGATTTTCTGACGTACATTTATGTGTAGGTAAAGCCCCTCGTTTTCGCAATCGGGGAGAAATGGAAATCACCAAATATCCTGTCACTGATGAACCTACATTTATTAGTTGGCTTGAAGAAATTTTGACAGAATCAGAAATTAAACTATTTCACGAAACCTTAGATTTTGATGGTGCTGCCAGTTATGATTTTGCGAGAGTGCGAGTAAATATTTTTAAAACCCTTAAAGGTTCGGCAATGGTGTTGCGGTTAATTCCCTTAAGAATTCCCAGTATCGAACAATTAGGTTTACCAAAAGTATTTCAAGCAATTTGCCATTATCATAAAGGATTAGTATTAGTTACTGGTCCTACTGGATCGGGTAAATCTACAACTTTAGCCGCTATGGTAGATTACATTAATCGTACCATGAAGAGACATATTATTACTATTGAAGACCCGATCGAATTTGTTCACGAAGATCGCAAATCTGTAATTAGCCAGCGAGAAGTAGGCATTCATACAGTAGAATTCGATCGAGCATTAAAAGCAGCATTAAGAGAAGATCCCGACGTAATTTTAATTGGGGAAATGCGCGATCGATCCACCGTCAACACCGCCCTCAAAGCTGCACAAACCGGACATTTAGTATTTGGTACATTACATACCAACAGCGCCATTAAAACCATTGAAAGAATTTTAAATCTGTACGAACCAGACGAACAAGAGCCAATGCTGAGTCAACTTTCCGAATCCTTAGCCGCCATAGTTGCTCAATCTTTATTACGAACTACCGATGGTAAACGAGCCCCAATTCACGAAATTTTAATTAACACCGATACCGTCAAAGATTACATTAAACGCGGCGAAGTTGAAGAAACAGAATCAATCATGAAAAAAGGAAGTTATGACGGTATGTGTACCATGCTGCAATCGATTCATAACCTTTATTTAGAAGGTCGAATTACCGAAGAAACAGCAATGGAAGCCTCAGATAAACCCAATGAAATGAGAATTTTACTTAGTGGCGGAGAAATTTAAATTGGGGACTAGGGACTGTGGGAAAGTTTTGAGTTGTAGGGGCGGGTTTAAGCTGTTACGCATTTAAAAGTTATATTGTAGGGTGCGTCAGATTTAGATATTTTCCTTTCTATATCAGGCTTTACCGTCTGACGCACCCTACTCGTTAATAAGTGATTTAAATGCGTAACAGCTTAGCAAAAAATTCTGTACTCACAGCAGAAGAATTAACAACAAAACCCGCCCTGACAGAATTTTGAGTTAAAGAACTTCCCCTCTGCCCCTCTGCTTACTCTTCTCCCCAAACTCGTAATTGCAGATACACCAAAAGCATAGTTATTGCTAACAAAACAGTAGCCGCAGCTGCCGCATAACCAAAATCAAATTGAGCAAAAGCTTGGTCATAAATGTAGTAAACCAACAAATTAGTAGAGTTTAAAGGCCCACCGCCTGTAACTACATAAACTTGTTCAAAACTTCTCAAAGTAAAAATTGCAGTAGTCACAGTTGCCAACACTAAAGTAGGTCTTAAACCGGGCAAAGTAATATGCCAAAATTGCTGCCATTCGTTAGCACCATCTAATTGGGCAGCTTCATAAAGACTCAGGGAAATAGTTTGCAATCCTGCCAAAAATACTACTAAATTAAAACCTAATTGTTTCCAAATACTGAGGAGAATTATTACAGGCATTGCCCAAATAGTACTCCCCAACCAAGGAATTGGATTGACTCCAAAATGACTTAGTAAACTATTAACTGGTCCATCAGTTTGAAATAACCAGCGAAACCCTAAACCAGCTGCCACTAAACTAGTAATAGAAGGAATAAAATAAGCGGTGCGTAATAATCCTCTTAAGGCTAGCGATCGACTTAAGAACACCGCCAAACCTAAAGGAATAATTAAGCTAGGAATAACTGTGGCTACAGTAAAGTAAATAGTATTACCAATGATTTGCCAAAAATCAGAAGTGAGAATGAGACGCAAATAGTTTCGCCCCCCTACCCAACGTACACCAGCCACAGTAAAATTACCAGCAGTAAAACTGAGATAAAACAGATAGACGATCGGCCATAAGATGAAAATAGCGAGTAATATGAGTGCTGGAGTTAAAAAAATCCACGCCGCGATCGCATCATCGTCTAACCAGGATTTACCATATATTTTTAACCGCAAAATTGCCTCCCATTTCCTATGAATTTCAACAATACATCAGCTGATTCTACCCCTAGCTTAATTTCACCGTCGATTCCCAGCAGCCTATTTATTCAAGGCGAACCCCTAAAATTGGGGATTATGGCTTCTGGAAGTGGCACAAATTTTGAAGCAATTGCCCAAGCGATCGCAGACAAACAGCTAAACGCCCAAGTCCAAGTAGTAATTTATAATAATCCCAAAGCCAAAGTAGTTACTAGGGCAGAACGTTGGGGAGTTCCCCCAGTTCTGATCGATCATCGTAACTTTAAAAGCCGCGAAGATTGCGACGCAAAAATTGTCGAAACACTCCACCAATATCAAGTAGAATGGGTAGTTATGGTCGGTTGGATGCGCGTCGTTACTCCCGTAATTCTCAACGCTTTTCCCAAACGAGTATTAAACATTCATCCCAGCTTATTACCCAGTTTTAAAGGTGTCCGTGGCGTGGAACAAGCCTTAGCCGCTGGCGTACAAATTACAGGTTGTACAGTTCACATTGCTGTTCCAGAAGTCGATAGCGGCCCAATTTTAATTCAAGCCGCTGTTCCGATTCTCCCTGATGATACCCCAGAAACTTTACACGCCAGAATTCAAGTACAGGAACACAAAATTATTGTCGCTGGAATCGCCTTAGCAGCTGCCCAATCTGCTGATTTGTAATGCTAATTTAGACGGTCTTTTTTGTTGTGCGATCGCATTTCCTTCAGCTTGCCTTCTAGTTCATTACACCGAGAAATTAGAGGGCAAAAAATTTCCCCCTACTCAGCAACAGCATTCGGTGTATTAGTTAGCAACTCCACATTATCGAAACACTTGTTTATTCATTCTTCTTGACTAAATTCCCGCTGTATTAGTTCTTGAAGCAGATTAACTAGAGACGGCAGGTTATTCTGAATCGTATTCCAAATAATTCTTAAATTTACTTGAAAATATTCGTGAGCAATCACATTTCTCATATCACCCATTAACCGCCAAGGAATTTGTGGATAACGAGATTGAACTTCGCTGGGAATATTAATTGCTGCTTCACCAATCACTACAAAATCATAGAGAATTGCCTTGATAAGCATTTCATTTTGCTCAAATTCCTCAAAACTCATTCCCACAGTGCAATGCTGAATACTATGCAGGGCATTAATAATGTCTTGAATGCGGAGTTGCCAATTTCTAAAAGGCACGAATTGCTTCCTTTTTTATAGATTCTCGCAGATGTTCTCGTAAAGCATCTTTGGTTCCCAAATCCACAGAACATCCTAAAATATCTTCCAAATAATGCTGCACTGTAAACAGTTCAAACAATCCCGCTTCAATGTAAAATTCTACCAAAAAATCAACATCACTTTCTGGCGTTGCTTCATTCCGTGCCACAGAACCAAATAATTCTAGAGATTTTACCCCTAATTTTTGTAACGCTTCCCGATGGCTTGCTAATATTAGTAATACCCGATCTCGTTCCATAAGCATCTTAATTACAGACCTTAATCAGCTTTTCTGCCGCAATTTTCACTACTTCTGTAAACACATTTAATTCAGTATAATAATTTTCTGCTGCAATTTGTTCACTTCTCAACTCTCCCCCACTAACAATAATTGCCGCTTCCAACATTAAATTATCTACCATATCAAAATGTTCGATCGCCATTCCCCAACTATCCAAATCAGCCGAAATTTGCGGAATCCTTTCCCCAAACAAACGCCCATCATTAGTGTAACCAAAAACAGGCTTTCCTTGAGCCGCCATATAACCCATTTCAAAAGCCGTACCCACATCCATACTTGCCCCCCGAAACGGAGTCATATTAGCCACAATTAAATCACAACTATCCATCAATTGAATGTTACTTTTATAAATCGCAATTCCCGCCTGTTTCGGCGACAAATCAGCTAAATTTAGATTATTATCGAAAGGAAACATCCCAATAAAACCGTACCTCTGACAAATTTCCTGTTTCGCCCGAGCAGCTTTCATTGGATCGGGTAAAAAAACATCAGGCCCAGCAAGATAAATCCGCATTATCAAACTCCTAAACATGAGTATAATTGTCTTCGGCAGCATCAACATGGATCTCGTCACCCGTACTCCTCGTTTACCAGTTCCCGGCGAAACTCTCTTGGGTTACGATTTTTTTACCGCCCCAGGTGGAAAAGGTGCAAATCAAGCAGTTGGTGCCGCACTTTTAGGCAGAACTAGTTACATGATTGGGCGAGTCGGTAATGATAGTTTTGCACAAGAATTATTGACATCTTTAAAAGTTGCAGGCGTACAAACTGACTCAATTTTAATTGATGATACTACAAGTTCTGGTGTAGCAGTAATTGCCGTTGACGATCGCAGCGAAAACACCATCATCGTAATTCCCGGTGCCAATGGAAAAGTTAACCATCTAGATGTCGAAAGATTAGAAAAACTATTACCCAATACCACCGTTTTATTATTACAATTAGAAGTTCCCCTTCCGGCAATTATCGCTGCCGCCAAAGCCGCCAAAAAAGCTAAAGTAAAAGTAATTCTCGACCCCGCACCAGCACCAGAAAAATTACCTGATGAACTCTACTCTTTAACTGACTTAATTACCCCCAATGAAACCGAAGCAAGTCGCTTAGTAGGATTTAACATTACTAATCAAGAAACAATGACCAAAGCCGCAGAGTTTTTTATTAGTAAAGGTGTAGAAATTGTTGTTTTGAAATTAGGGAGTAAAGGAGTTTTTTGTGCCACTGCTAGCGAAAGTTTTTTATTCCCAGCTTTTAAAGTAAATGCAATTGATACTGTAGCCGCTGGCGATGCTTTTAATGCAGCAATGGCAGCTGCTTTTGATAGTGGTTTGTCTTTGCGGAAAGCGATCGAATGGGGCGCAGCAGCAGGCGCTTTAGCCACAACTAAAAAAGGCGCACAACCCTCATTACCAAACCAAGAAACTTTTGACACCTTCTTAGAAACAAATACTTAGAATAAACGCAGGAAAGCAGAAGAGTCAATATAAATTCATCTGCGTTCATCTGCTTTCATCTGCGTTCTAAAATCAAGAATTCGCAACTTTACCGAGCCAATTTTTACACACTAATAGTGTGAATTTTCATAAAATTAGTGCCTCCCGCACGTTGCATGGGAATTCCACCCATGACTAAAATGCGATCGCCAATAGCAGCTAATTTCCGTTGTACCAAAAAAGTTTCTGCTTGCCAAAGCGCATTTTCAAAAGTCTCCACCTCGTAATTCAATAACAAAGGAGTCACACCCCAAATTAAATTCAAACGGTGGTAAACCTTGATATTATGAGTCAAAGCAATTACAGGCGCTTTTGGACGTTCTGCTGAAGCAATTAACGCCGTGTAACCTGTACTTGTGAAAGCCACAATACAACGTAAAGGTAAAGTTTTGTCGATCGAATTTAACGCCTCACTTAAAGCATGAGTTTCATCACTTTGAGCCGCTGGATTATTTTCAAATTGCAGATCTTTTTCCACCTCATAAGCTATCCGCGCCATCATTTCTACCGCTTCCACAGGATAGCTTCCCACCGCAGACTCACCAGAAAGCATCACTGCATCCGTTCCATCCATAATCGCATTAGCAACATCACTTGCTTCAGCACGAGTCGGACGAGGATTATTAATCATGCTATCTAACATTTGAGTAGCAGTAATTACCGGAATACCTCTGACATTACACATCCGAATAATTCGCTTTTGTAAAAGCGGCACTTTTTCCGGGCTCATTTCCACACCTAAATCGCCTCTTGCTACCATCAAACCATCACATTCTTTGACGATTTCTTCTATATTGGCAACAGCTTGCGGTTTTTCAATTTTGGCAATTACAGGAATATCCACACCCTTAGCAGCTAATAACTCTTTCAAGTTGCGAACATCTTCTGCTTTACGTACAAAGCTCAAGGAAATCCAATCTACTCCTTGAGAAATTCCAAATTCTAAATCCTGCCGATCTTTCTCCGTCAGAGAAGGTAAACGTAAATTTAAGTTCGGAAAATTTACCCCTTTACGATTTTTCAGAATCCCGCCTTTAATCACTTTGCAGACTACGGTATTGCCCGAAATCTCTTTAATTTTTAGTTCCAAAAGACCGTCATCTAAAAGTACTTGTTCCCCTGGTTTAGCATCTGAGGCTAACTCAGGATAATCAATAGGTACAGTATCAAGTTGATCTTTATATTCAGAAATCGGAACAAGTGTAACTCTTTCACCTTCAATTAAGCCAATTGCGCCATTAGATAACAGACCAACCCGAATTTTTGGCCCTTGTAAATCTTGCAAAATTGTAATTGGCGTATCTAATTTTTCTGAAATAGCTCTAAGCAGAGAAACTGTCCGTGCGTGGTCTTCATAGCTACCATGAGAAAAATTTAGTCTAGCAACATTCATCCCTGCTTTTACCAGTTTCTCAATTACTTCTGGCGAGTTGCTAGCAGGGCCAAGAGTGGCAACGATTTTAGTGCGGTGAATGACTTTGGGCATAATTTGACTTTACTTTTGCAATACAAAAATTCAACTATTTCTTGTCAACTAGCAGACAATTTGGAGTTAATGTCTGTTGTTTTAACATTCATGATTTATCATCTAGAAGCATATCTTTATAACCTTAAGGCAATTTTAAGGTGAGGTAAGATTTCCCTCAATTTTCCCCTAGATTATCAAGTAAGTTTTGTAATTTTAGTTACTTTATAGTCACTAAAAGTAGCCGCTGCTAATCAATATTAGCTAAGATTGAATTTAGCACCCATTTATACCATAAAGAAGAAAATTATTAACTGTTGAGTAAGATGCTAAAAAGGTTTTTCCAGTTTATTAAACAACTTTTGCTCGCTCGTTGGCGGGGGTTACTACTGTTATTTTTAGGAGTGTATTTACCTTTACAAACTTTTATGTTGTTGGCAGTTGAAGTTAGGGATAATGCAAATGGTTTTCCTTGGGATCGACCAATTTTGCTAACAATTCATCAGACATCAAGCAGACAATTAGATCTTCTAGCGGTAAATTTGACGAAATTTGGTTCGATTAAAATAGTTTTTCCGATCGTAGTCATTATTTCCCTAATCTTATTGTTCCAGAAAAAATGGCGATCGCTCACCTTTTTACTCACCACTGGACTAGGCACCACTATCATTAATCGCACAATTAAAGAAATTATGCAACGAGTCCGTCCCCAACTTTGGCAGTCACCCGCCCCCGAATTAGATTATGCTTTTCCTAGCGGTCATGCGATGACCAGTATAACCTTAATCTCCGCTTTAATAATTTTAACTTGGGGAACTATTTGGTGTTTACCAATACTGATTTTTGGCAGTTTATTTGTTTTAGCTATTGGTTGGACTCGCTTATATTTAGGTGTACATTTTCCCAGCGATATTTTAGCAGGCTGGACAGTTTCTCTGGCTTGGGCGATCGGAGTCAGTTTACTAATTAAACCACAATTACCAAAAGCAATTACTACCTCACAGCCTAAAATCCCCTCGGAAACTTCTTTACTTCCCGAAGAACAAGAAGCGATCGATCGAGATTAACAGCCAACAAAACATAAATTTTAACTTTAAGAATCTCTTTTCAGCAATTTGGCATAATTAACTAATCATCAGAATTAATCACAGCCTCGCCCAATTTCTATTAAATATTTCAATCATTTACTCAACCACAACATCAGCTACCGACGCTTGGTTTGGGAAGTAGCGCCGCTAGCCTCCTATTACCTCTTACCACCCACCGGAAAAAAAGCTAATAATAATCAGTTTCGGGTTCAGGTTCAGGTAATTCAAAATTTGATGGGTCGTAAATGTAACGAGTAGCTTCTTCTTCTAAACGATGAATGTGATACGGCTCCAGAGCTTTACTATGACGTAAAGCGGCTAAATAGCCGTCCAAATAAAGCCGTAAACTATCAAATCTATAACCCCGATTCCACATTTCAACGAGGGAATCAGTAAGTTTCTGATAATGGCGAATAGTTTGTGTGTCCTGTAGCATAGTCTTTGGTTGAAATCTACTGGTTCCTAAATAGATTGACGAAAACGGTCAAAAATTAGTTTCTTTCTGGTTATTGATTAGGATAACTGAGATTTCCATTTTTTCCACACTATCTATAAGCAGATTATTTGGCGATAGGTGTATGGAGTAAAACAGTATCACCTGATGTCAATCATTTTTCCCAAAGCTTCCACAAATTTTTAGATCTCAGGCTTATTGTCAATTTAGTTAGCTTCCTCTGGACTTGAATCCGGCTTTAGGGTAAACCAATAATTTGTCTTTGAGTCGCAACTAATGTATAATAAACCGTTGGCATTTTAATCAGTAGAACTTAATCTTTGGGGAAAAGTTGTAGTTAAGACCACAAACTTCCTAGATTGACTAAACCAAAACTCAGATTGTTTAAGGTACAACTAGCTAGTGATTCATCGGGAGTCACTATCTATGTTTTTATTTTAACTTCATTTATCCACTGATCTCTACCTTAAGCTTTAACCTTAAGGAGGTAGTATAGTCGCAAAACTAGATGTACTGCCGCAAGTAAGTAATTGGAAAAAACAATTGAAGATATGTTAAAGATAAGGCATAAATTTTAGTAAAGATTTCATGCTGAAGGAGAATGATAAAATTCATCTCAGCTTTTGAGAATTATTCTGGTTCCAATTGCCAAGACTAATTAATTTTCTCCAATAAGCTGAAGCTGACTAGTATCGCCAGATGTATGAGTAACATTCGTTACAAAATGTGGCACCATTTCCTGCTAATTTGAAGTTCGCTAAGGCCAAGGAAGGCAAGCATCTGTGGCATCAGTTAGTGTTCAAATAGTTGAAAGTAATCCGCATCTGCGATCGCTACTTGGCTGGCACTTACAGCAAGTAGGCTATCGTGTCTATCAAGCCGCCAGCCTCTATCAGGCACGAGAAGTTTTCCAGTTACGTCAACCGACGTTAGTAATTCTCGATGCCGAACTTTCCGACGGCGATGGCTTAGAATTCTGTCGCTGGTTATTGCGTCAGCACCAACCCTACATTCTCATGCTATCCGCACGGAACACGGAAGCCGATGTGGTTGCAGGATTGAAAGCAGGCGCAGATGATTATTTAACCAAACCCTTTGGAATGCAAGAATTTCTCGCCAGAGTCGAAGCCTTGATTCGGCGAAATAGAATGAACATCCCCCCAGCTTACCTAGATTACGGCGACCTAAAAATCGACTTGGTACAGCGTCGGGTACGTTTTCAAGAAGAGTTAATCGATTTAACACCTCAAGAATTTAGCCTGTTGTACGTTTTGGCACAAGCCGGAGGACTACCACTAAGTCGTTCTGAATTATTAAACAGAGCTTGGCCGGACGCAATAGACAACCCCCGAACTATTGATACTCACGTCCTTTCCCTGCGGAAAAAACTGGAAACCGACCCCCGCCAACCAAGTATTATTCAAACTATCCGCAATGTTGGCTATCGGTTTAATCCAGAGTTTCTCAACGGTTACAATGCTGGGCTAAATAACTCCCATAATAATGGAGCACAAGAACAGCAAAACCAAAGAATCACCGAACGGGGAAACTTGTCTCAGCCTACCGCCGCTAGTCAAGCTTTACCAATTACTAAGTAAAATAGGACGAATAATTTACCATTCTTCTGCTTCTTGCTGTTCTAACTCAATAAAACTTTGGCGCAGTTGTTTCCAGTCAAGTTTTTCGGAAGCCGTAAATTCCACCAATTTTCCTTGCTGTAAATGTAAAACTTTGGTAGAAAACTCTTCTGCTAATTCTAATTGGTGATTCACCATGAAAATGGTTGTACCAAATTCTGGGGCGATTTGGGTGAGGAGTTGGATGAGGTAAGAAGCACGACCGGAATCTAATGCGGAAGTTGGCTCATCTAGGAGTAGAATTTTAGGTTGGATGGCTAGGGCTCTTGCGATCGCAACCAGTTGCCTTTGTCCCGCAGAAAGTTGGATTTCCGTGCGATTTTGCCAATCTTCAGGAATATGTAACCTCTCCATCCAGTAAATTAGCCGTTCCTTAATCTGCGCCGCTGGAAAACCTCGCAACAACAAAGGATAACTTATCGCCTCCTGTACCGTCATTCCCAACAGTTTCGCCTCCTGCAAAACCAAAGTTACCTGCTGACGCAGTTGAGTCGGCGCTATTTCCCGAATATCCTGATTTTCCAGCAAAATCTTGCCACTACTCGCCTCATTTAAGCGATTTAACAACCGTAACAGCGAAGTTTTCCCCGCACCCGATGGCCCAACTATGGCAATTCTTTCCCCAGCCAACACCTCAAAAGAGATATCCTGAAGCAAAAAACCCATCCCCACCGTCGCCGCTAAACTGACTTGGGAAACTTTTAATTGAGGAATTTCAGGAGACATTTCCAGTGGTGAAAGCTGTCCAGATTGTCCAAGCATCAGCTAAAAATAGAAGCAGCGTAAATACTAACAAGATCAAATACATCCAAGGTTGAGCCAAAGGTCGGACATCTTGGGTATCAATACCCGTCTTTGCTTCTACCAATTTGACCATTTTGGCAAATCCTACCACACGCATGGGTAATAAAAATCCTTGACCGGAATTGTTTAGGAAATAATAAACTATTCCCCCTTGTCCGGTAGTACGCATTTTTAATTCTTTAACTTCTGTCCAGGGTAAAGACCAACCTTTGCGGAAAAATTTAGGAAACCATTTTGGGTAAGTAACTTGAATTCCTTGACTATCCAAAATCACTCTTTCACTTAAAGAACCATAAACTGTAATTGCTCCGATCGCAATCCCCACCCAAAGTAAAATTGGTGGAACTGGTGCAGCTGTTACATGAGCCAAAAACGGGAGGGGAATAGTCAGTGCGATATACAAACTCAACAGGGTAAAACGGATGAGGGGAGAAATGCGAAAGACGGAAACTTCAGGAGTTTGGTTAGTTTCTGATGTTAGTTGATTCACTGGTTTTGTAGAGATGGAAAAAGTGCGATCGCTCTTCTTCTAATTTTAGCCATTTACGCCGATTGATTTGGCATAAGTATATCATGATTAACGAAAGCCGTCCTACAAGGACGGGGCTTTAAACCCATTTTTTCTGGTAATTTTTCCCACAACCAAAACTTTGGCGTTAGTTACAAACTTTTCCTGAATCCCAGGCTAAATTTTATCTTGTTAATTCAGTTACGCTTTTTGGCTCACCAGCTTTTAAGCAACAACTTTATCCCAATTTTCAATCACGCAGACTTGCACCCTAGAGTGACTAAGCAAGCGTTTGACCAGATGAAGTGGCATAGTACTGATTTTATAGTCCTGCTGTGGCACTCGGCGGAGTTGACACATTTGCTCAAAATAGCGACTAGCATCAGTTCGCTTTAAGAAGACTAAGGCGTAGTTACCTTGTCGCGATTTCTCAATGACGGGTGAACCTTCCACTCCAACTACAAAAAAACCTGATGTTACGGGAGAGTAAGACATCTTTGCACGCCTGAAAGTTTTTTCCATTCTTCTATCTCAGTATATTCACTAAAATATAGTGCATCGTAAATATATCTACAGATATATATCGATAGCTGTCTCCGCATATACACTTACGTATTTTTTCTGGGATTAGCCTTCGCCTTCTCGCACTAGGGTAAATATTTTTGCACAACGCTCCAGCCAGTTAGGGAAACTAAGAGGAATCCCAGTAATAATACTATGTTAGTTCCTATGTGAAGATATCTTACCCAAGGTCTGCGGGGGCTAATTTGGGTAGCACTCCCCGCTGAAAGTAAAACTAAGGCTACGACTGCTAAACCAATTGGTAAGTGTGGCGAATGACCTAAACTGCCGTAGTGACCTAAAGTGCCGATAATGCCGATCGCTAATAATAGTAATACCAAAGCGACCATTACACTACCAATCAGATAATGTAATGGTCGCAGCCAACTAGGGCGCTGTTGCTGGAATAAACGAGTATAAGACATCCAAATACCGCTCATTCCTAGCAAAAAATAAGCCGCTAAAGACAAGCCCATTGACCAAGCAGCGATTTTCCACAACCAAATAAAATCAGGTAAATTCAAGGTAAAACACCAAAATTCAGCACATTAGGAAAGATTTATCCTTCAGTATTTTTACATACTGAAGAGCTTGTTTAACATTCCCACTATTAATTATGGCGGCTACCTTGATTAACTAAAGTGTTATCGAAAAGAGAATTTTATTTAGAGTTAGGTAAAGCACAAGAATTTAAAACACTATTACCTCTGAAGTTCTACTAATTCCTTATCAGTATTAGTTTCTACCATTTCTGGATCTTCATCTTCAGTTGAATTGAGTTCCATATCGATACGGAGAGTTATACAAGGTATTTTATCTGACAAAATGGCGCTAGCCATCATCCCCGTATGAACTTCTAGTAAACCTTGTGGCATAGATTCAAATACTAGTCTTTGTCCGGGAAAAACCACTCTTTCAAAGTGCCAATTAGGAATATTGCTAATCCGTACAACCTGTATTTTGCTGGTTGCATTTACATAGCAACAAACAATACCATTTTGGTAATCGGGCGGTAGGGGATCAAGAATCTGAGCCATATTTATTGCGGAGACTGGTTACAAAATGGGTTACATTACTGAGGTTAACACTTGCGATCCCAGGAATTTGTAAACGCGACTACCAACCCCATTAATTCTGCCAGTTTTTACATGAAAATTTTCTGCAAATCTATCTCTGGTCTAATCATACAAATCTTGTTTTGGTAATTGTATTAATTATTGCTATTTGGATTACTGATTATTAATCTTAATTGCTAGGATAAGCTGGTATTATAACACGGTAACTTCCATGAGTGAGAAATCATGTAGCAAAATTGGCTGTTTGGGGAGTCAGGGAAGTAAAAATCTCCGATCGATCGCTAAATTATGAGTGGGAGCAGTGCTATCGTAAAGTTATGTGAAAATATAAATATTTATAATAGAATCGCCCAAAACCCCTGTGCAAGCTTGCTCAGGACAGCCAGAGAAGTCTTTAATTGAGAGAGAGTCGCAGGATGGAAACTCGCATACTTTATGTTCGTCTTCCTTGTAATCCCATTTTTCCCATTGGGGTTGTCTACTTGGCGGATCATGTGCAAAAGTTGTTTCCAGCAGTGGAACAGCGGATATTCGATCTGGGAACAGTACCACCAATAGATTTTGATTCAGCGTTGGATGCTTGTGTCGATGAATTTCAGCCGAACTTGCTGGTATTCTCTTGGCGCGACATTCAAATTTATGCGCCAGTGGGAGGTAGAGGGGGGAACCCTTTACAAAACGCCTTTGAGTTTTACTATGGGAAAAATCCCCTAGTAAGATTACGGGGGGCGCTGGGCGGTCTCCGTGTAACTACGGCTTATTACAATGAACTGTGGCGCAACTTGGGTTTAATTAAGCGGGGATTGAACCGGGCGCAGAGGTATAATGCGAATGCCCGATCGATCGTTGGTGGTGGTGCAGTCAGTGTATTTTACGAACAGTTAGGGAAAAGCTTACCTAAAGGAACGATCGTTTCTGTAGGAGAAGGAGAAGCACTGTTAGAAAAACTATTGCGCCAACAAGATATTAGCGGGGAAAAATGTTATGTAGTGGGAGAAAGTGCGCCACGAGAAAGACTAATTCACGAACCACCCGCTAACATAGAAAAAACCGCTTGCAATTACGATTACATCGAAAAAATTTGGCCGGAGTTTCAATATTATCTCCAAGATCGAGACTTTTACATTGGCGTACAAACCAAGCGAGGTTGTCCCCACAATTGTTGCTACTGCGTTTATACAGTAATCGAAGGTAAACAAGTCCGCATTAACCCAGCGGATGAAGTAGTAGCAGAAATGCGTCAATTGTACGATCGAGGAATTCGCAATTTCTGGTTTACCGATGCTCAGTTTATCCCCGCCCGGAAATTCATCGACGATGCCATTGAATTATTACAAAAAATCGTCGATTCTGGCATGAAAGATATACATTGGGCAGCATACATCAGAGCCGACAATTTAACACCCAAATTGTGCGACTTGATGGTAAAAACCGGAATGAACTACTTTGAAATTGGCATTACCAGTGGTTCCCAAGAACTAGTGCGAAAAATGCGAATGGGCTATAATCTTCGCACAGTCTTACAAAACTGCCGAGACTTAAAAGCCGCTGGATTTAATGACCTAGTTTCGGTAAACTATTCCTTTAACGTCATTGACGAAACCCCAGAAACCATTCGCCAAACCATAGCTTACCATCGGGAACTAGAGCGAATTTTTGGCGAAGAAAAAGTTGAACCTGCCATATTTTTCATTGGGTTACAACCCCACACTCACTTAGAAGAATATGCCTTCAAAAATGATATCCTCAAACCAGGATACGATCCCATGAGTTTAATGCCTTGGACAGCGAAAAAACTCCTGTGGAATCCCGAACCACTCGGTTCTTTCTTTGGCGAAGTTTGCTTACAAGCATGGCGACAAAACCCCGATGATTTTGGGCGCGAAGTCATGCGAATTTTAGAACAAAAACTTGGTTGCGCCGACTTAGAACAAGCACTGAAAGCACCAATAGAACGCACCGAAAAACAACTAGCCAAAGTTTAATAAAATCAAGTAAGGTGGGAATTATCCCACTTTTACTTTCAAAATTACCTTTTTAATCTCCTTCGCGTCTTTGCGGTTCAAAAAAACTCTGTGTCCTCTGCGCCTCTGCGGTTCAAATAAAAAACCATGCTACAAGGCTCAATTCTGCAAAAACTAGCCGATGCCCACAAATCCAGCGCCAGACCACTGCGGTTTGGAGTCTACTATAAAAACACGCTGGTTTCCCTCTGCCATGCCCTAGAAGACAGCATTTTAACCTCGAACACCTCCCCCCTCATGATCGCCGCTTTTCAAAGGGGAAAATGGTATCTTCAGGAAGCAGACAGATATGGTGATATTGCCAAAAAATCGCAGCAAATAGTGATTATGGCATCGCCCGACTCTGGTTTTGCAGAACATCCCACCAGCCAGATGTCGAATGTAGCATTGGTGAGTTTGGAAGCGATCGATCCCGTCGCCCAAGAATGGCATTTAATCATCTTATCGCCCAGCTACACAGCGATGGTACTTTGTCAAGAATTAACGCCACAAGATTATGGCGCAAAGGGAGTACCGGAGGAAGATCGAGAACGGAAATTTTATGGGTTTTGGACATTTGAACCGGGGTTAGTGTTAGAAACGGTGGAATTGGCGATCGAACAAATTGCTAAATACAACCCAGAATTAGAGCAGAAATTAACCGCCCAAGTTCAAGAAATTACTGCCCAAGCTGCTAACGCCGAGCAAGATAATTTAGGAGAAATTGTTTCTCGCGTCGTTGATTACTTGCAACATAGCCAAAAAGATTTAATCACCGAACAATTACAAGCTGCTCATCATGAAGAACTAGATATAAACTTAGTTTCCAACGAATTGCAAGCCTTTGTGAGAATGGCGCAATTAATGGAATTAGCTAATACTGGAAATCCAATGGCGACAGCAGAAATCGCTGCTTTAGCCGAAGTCATGGGGCAACTTTTAGACCTCCCAGCGTGGCAAATCAAACGGTTAAGATTAGCTGGATTATTGCATGGTTTAGTACCTTTGGGAGTAACAACAGTTACAGGTTTAGAGGAAGCGCCTTGTTGTCCTTTAGAACCGAATGTCCAAGCTTTACGAAAGATGCCAAGGTTGCAGGCGATCGCTCACATATTAACCCATCAAACCGAATGGTGGAACGGCAAAGGTTATCCTGGTGGTTTCGCCTACGATACCATACCTCTAGAATCAAGAATTTTAGGATTAGTAACCAACTTTGAACAACGAGTAAATCAACTCTTAAAAGAAAAAGAAAACTTGACTAAAGAAGAGGCTTTAAGCAAAGCGTTAGGAGAATTTCAAGCCCAAGCTAACGAACGTTGGGACCCGAAGCTAGTAGAAACTTTAGGTTTATTAGTCATGGGTCTACAACAGGGATTAGATTTACCAATTATTCCACCAAAAGTAACAACTGGAATGTGGTTACTCGATCCAGAATTAGCAGATGAAGTAAAAACTTTTTTAGAAACAAACAGTTAATTAAGCTCATGGATATTGCAGCCATTCGCGCCGGAAAAGTTAAACAATTGCCAGGGGCAGACTTAGAAGAAGAAGACCTCTCTGGCAGCAATTTAAGAGGAGTGAATCTCGCTGGTGCTAACTTAGTTGGCGCTAATTTAAGTGGTGCTAAATTAGAAGGCGCAAAATTAGAAGGCGCAAACTTATTAAGTGCCCAATTAATAGCAGCAGATGTCAGAGCAACTTTGTTAGGTGCTAACTTAATGCAAGCAGATTTAACTAGTGCTGACTTGCGAGGAAGTAACCTCAGAGGCGCAAATTTAATGGGAGCAAAATTAACCCAAGCGTCTTTTGCTGGAGCTTTTTTAAGCGGTGCAAATTTGATGAGTGTGAATTTAAAAGGGGTAGATTTACGCGCCGCCGACTTGCGAGGTGCTAATCTCAGTGGTGCTAATTTACATGGTGCAAATTTGAGCCAAGCAGACTTACAAGGAGCAAATTTAAGTAATGCCAATTTGGAAGAAGCAGACTTAAGAGGCGCGAATTTAACCGGAGCGAATTTAACCGGAGCAAATTTACTTTGTGCTGAATTAGAAGATGCTAATTTGCACGCAGTTAGTTTAGTGGGAGTTTGCTTAGTTGGTACTTCTTTAGAAGCAGTAACACCACCACCGCAGGAAGTAAAAATACCTTTGAAAATAGCAGAAGTTGAGCGTAGTAAAATTGAAGAGTAGAGTTTGAGATTCCCTGAGATCCCCGACTTCTTGAAGAAGTCGGGGATCTGAAGATAAAGGAACTACAATGACCAAATTCGTCTACGATCAATTTGCTAAACAATACTTAGAAGAACTTCTCTCACCGTTAGGATCAGTAAAAATCAGTCGAGATGTGACTGCGGAAGTTCGAGAAATTGATGTTTTATTTGTGCCTCAAAATCAGAATGAGATTGTAATTAAAACATTAGGAATTTTGGGAAAAATAGCGGCAACTACTGCTATAATTGAACCGTATCGGAACCCGGTTAGTAGTGATAATATTTGCAGTTGTATCGGCAAACTTTTCGATTTTAATGCCGAATCAAACCGACTTTCTAACCGAGAAGAGAAACAGCTTGTCTCAGGCGATCGCCCCCGGCTTTGGATTTTATCACCCACCCTCTCTAAACCCATTTTGGACAGTTTTGGTGCTAATTTAGAATTGGAAAACTTTGGTGAGGGGGTTTATTTTCTCCCGCCAGCGTTCCGAACTGCGATCGTAGTTATCCACCAACTACCTAACACCCCGGAAACTCTCTGGCTGCGACTGTTGGGAAAAGGTAATGTGCAAAAAGGTGCGATCGCTCAATTCAACTCTCTACCCAACGCAACTCCATTTAAAGATAGCGTACTCGAACTTTTATCGAATTTATTCGCCATTTTAGAAGCTCGTCAAGATTTAGATTCAGAAGATCGGGAGTTAATTATGCAATTATCGCCATTGTATCTAGAAAGAATTCAAGATGCGAACCAGCAAGGAATTGAGCAAGGAATTGAGCGAGGAATTCAGAGAGAAGCTGTTTCCTTTGTGATGCGATTGTTGAGTCGTCGATTTGGATCGATCGCACCCAATATAGAAGAACAAATCCGCAGTTTACCCGTGAATCAGCTAGAAGATTTGGGAGAAGCAATCCTCGATTTCCAGAGTGAAACAGATTTAACTAGTTGGCTTGAGGAAGTTAACAGTTAAAGCCATTTTCTGCGATTTGAAGATAGCAAAAGTTGAGCATAGTAAAGATGAGCGAATCAAATACTCTGAATATTGAACTACCAAAAGAAGATAGCGATCGCCTAACCCAAGAAGCAAAACGCCGTCAGATCGATCGCGCTACCCTAGCCCAGATTTTACTACAAAAAAGTCTGGTTAACCTCGATATTGAATCCTTAGAAAACTTATATAATTTGCGCCAAAAAACCGAAGTTTTAGACTTTCTGGAAAAACACCCTTTCCTAATTCCCTTGTTGCTAGAAGCACACCCCCAGATTCGCCAACATTTTCCCGATTCACCGCTTTTTCTAGAATACGTTCCCGATCCAGAAATTGATGACCCCCATTTAGTTGTTTACATTGCTACCAACTTAGAAACAGAAGCAGCATTGGATAGGATGGATTTATTAGATGATTGGTGGGTAGAAGTGCCAAATAGAGGTAAAGGAAAGATGTTTTTTAACTTAGATAGTTTAGAATAAAATTGAGCAAGCTTTAGGTTTAGCTAGACAAATAATTTCTGGAATAAGTAATTTATAATAATTTCAATACTTACTCTACAAGTGTAAATTTCCCTTTCAGAAACTAAGGAAAAAACACGAAAAATTTTAATCCCCTTCAGATTACATTATTAAAAATAGCTAACTTAATCTACCCTAAGCTACCTTAGCTTGCAAAGTTAAAAAATTTCCGAAAGATCCGTGTTTATTCGTATTCACAGTTGGCGATCGAGAGATATACTATTAGCAATAAGGGTAATTCAGTATCAGCAAGCTTCAGATTTCTGAAGATATAAGTCATGGATAAACTACATATTTCTTTGCTAAAACGTCGCCATTTCCTTAGTTATATTGCGTTGGGAACTATCAGTTTGCTCACAAAAGACTTACTTGCTCCAGGTAGTGCGATCGCCGCTACCCAGGAATCATCCAACAGTAACTCTATATTAGAAAAGTATCATATTTTTGTTCCTTATGTAACAGCCAGAACCGGAGGAAAGCAAACAGTCAATCTTCGCTCAGGAAATAGTTGCCAAGTAGAAATTCCCTCCCGAACTTTAGATAATCAAGAAATTACTATTAAAGGCATTGGTGAAGATGGTAATGATATTATTGTAGTTCTTCATACCTTGTACGATCGAGAATCTAGAATAGCTGACCAAGTTTATCAAGAAATCGACAAAAATACCGAATTTATCGAAGAAGCAAGCAAAGCTAAATGTAAATCCATTTACGAACAAGTTGAGAATGGAGAGTACCTTGACGATCAGAGTACCTTGGCTCTTCTAGATTATGTTATTTACACCTCAAAACTAGATAACAAAATTAAAGAACGTTACCACATTGCTAGCACTAATTCCCGTCTTCTCGGAATTGAGCAAACCATTGAAGCAGCATTATCTAAATCTAATTTGACTGAGGCAGAGAAGAAACAAATCAGAGGAACTTACGCATACGTCCGCGCTGGCGAACCAGTTCCTAACTTTAAAGCACTGACAGATATTGATTCTATTGTTACCAACTCAGCACTGCCATTAGAAATTAAACAAGCTTACTTTTTAGCTAGTACCCAATCAAGAGCATTAACGGTTGATTTCATTATTGTAAAACTGATTAATCAAAGCCCATATCTCAGTAATGAAAAAAGAGAAATTTACCGAACACTTTATCAAAAAGTACGCGAAGGTAAGAAAGTAGATGATGAAGTAAATTTAAAGTCGCTAGACGCATTTATAGACAAAGCTGAAATTCCCGAAAATGCTAAAGCTGTTTACCTAATAGCAAAGGAGCAGAAATTAGGTACTAAAGAGCAGAATTTAAGTAATAAAGAAATTTCATCTCAAGTAGCCAATGATTTTTTACAAGATGCTAAATCACAGTTGAATGCTGCTAGCAATGGAGCCAAAATTGTTCCACTAGCTAATAAAGTATTGAGTACATGGGGAGTCCAAACAGCAACAGGTGTTAGTATTAGCAGTTTGTCTGGAGCAGCAGCTACAAATGCGACTTTAGCCTTTTTGGGTGGTGGTTCTGTTGCCGCAGGTGGTTTAGGAATGCTGGGTGGATTAGCAGTAGTAACAGGAGGAGCCGCACTGATTGGAGCCGCAGGATTGCTATCTATTGCATTAGTTTCGGAAATGGGCAGTGAAGATCGAAAAAATCTGGGAATTGCAATTGGTACAGGAACAATAGCTGGTGCTGTCTCTATTTTAGCTGCTTGGACTGCCGCTAGTGCTTTGGGAGCAGCGGGTACATTATCTGGTGCTGCTGCTATTACTGCCATCATCTCTGCTCTTGGTGGACTGAGTGTAATCACAGGCGGTGCCACTCTCATAGCATCAGTTATAGCATGGGCAATTTGGTCATTTTTGAAAGGGAAAAAGCAACGAGATACGTCTGTGTTGCATAACTTTGAAGCCCGATCATATACTTTAACTGAAGATCCACTCCCAGGAACTTTGGGAGCATTTTTCAAAAATAAAGTATGTCAAAAATACAATTTTGAAAAGCAATTTTGTGAGGAAGGTCTTTCTAAAAATGGCTTTTCTGCTCCTAATATTCCCTTAGATAAACTGTCCAAGGCTCTATCTAAATTGGTAACACTTCATCCCAGCGAAAAAGTAATCGCTTTGATTGAAATCAATCTTTGGAATAGTGGAAAAAAGAGAATTATTTTTACCCAAAAAAGAGCTATTTGGAAAGAAACATGGTCAGAAAGTTTTTCAAAAAATTACAAAGATTTAGCAAGAGTTGTCAAGAGGGAAACAGAGTTAATATCACTGCTATCTGAGGAATATCAGAGAAAAGAATTATCTAAGTTGAAAAAAGTAGTGTATATCTTATCTGATGATTATGCCAATGATATTCACAAGATGCAAGAGTTAGTAAGTCTTGCTGATAATAACCAGAGTTTGTCAGACTTTGTATCTAATCAGAATAAAAATAAAATTTCTGATTTAAAAATAATAGTGGATACCTTATCAGACTCACAAAAATATCATAATTGGTCTCATTTAAAAAATGTGATGGATATCTTAAATAGGGAAAACGATTTAAGAATAATTTTACCTTCACCATTAGCGTCACAACTATCTGACGTGCAATATAGGGATGATTTGCTTGAGTTGGAAAAGTTAGTAAATATGTTATCTTCAGAATATGATAAGGCTCAGTTGACTAACTTGCTCCGAGAAATTGGTCAAAAATATAGCTACGTTTAACAAAAGAAGATAGCGAAGTTACTCAGAACTTGCGAAGCTATTGTGAGATACGAAATTATTTTTTCACCACAAGCGGAAGAAGATATTGCTACTCTCAAAGCAAGCGATCGCGCTAAAGCCTTCGATGCAATTGAAACATACCTCAGATACGAACCAGAAAAAATAAGTAAAAGCCGGATCAAGCGTCTTCGAGAAATGGAAAGACCTCAATACAGACTGCGGATTGATGACCTGCGAGTATTTTACGATGTAAGCTACACTGATGAGAGAGTTGGAACTGTAGAAGTTCTTTGTATTAGAGAGAAATCTGAGGCGATGGAATGGTTAGGAGAATATGGTAGGAGAGAAGAATGAAACAAGTACCGATCGAAGAAATCAAAAATGACCTATCTGGCTACCTGGAAATAGCGGAAAAAGAAAGAATTGTGATTACTCGCGATGGAAAACCTGTGGGAATTTTGATTGGTTTAGAAGATACCGAAGACTGGTGGGAAGAGTTATTATTACGAGATCCACGTTTTGAAGCAGAAGTCGCACAAGCGCGTCAGAGTTTGAGAGAATGTAAAGGTATTAGTATTGAGGAAATGAGAGCAAAGTACAAGGTTTAAGCATTAAATCTTATCTTTCCCAATCCGTTCTGCAAAACCTACTCAAATCTACCTAAGTAGACTGATGTTTGCTTCCTGCTTCGTAGAATCCTTAATAGCAGCGCCATTAAGTTGATTAGATTCTCCACAGGCTAACCCCGTCGAACTGACGGTTAAAGGATAAT